>DYDK01000019.1 GCA_020717935.1 Desulfocapsa sp. | reverse complement strand
CCTTCGTTTTGCCATCCGCGAGGGTGGTCGAACTGTTGGAGCTGGCGTTATCAGTGAAATTATTGCTTAATTGATACTAACAAAAAATCACTCTGCCTGAGAATTAGGCAGAGTGATTTTTTCATTGGATGGAAGCAGATGAGAGATATTGTTACACTTGCATGTGGAACATGCAAGCGTCGTAACTATACGACGACTAAAAATAAAAAAAGTACACCCAATAAGCTTGAATTCAAGAAATATTGTTCTTTCTGTCGGGTGCATACTCCTCATAAAGAGACGAAATAATTTGTAATCGAGTTGTGACAGCTTGTAATTGTTAGGAAATTTCAGAATCCTACAGGCCAGTAGCTCTAATGGTAGAGCGCCGGACTCCAAATCCGGATGTTGGGGGTTCGAATCCCTCCTGGCCTGCCATTGTCATGAGTTGTGGATGATTGTGGAGATTATGAGTGCTCATGAGAGGTATAACCATGACAACGATACAGAATCGAACTCAGTGAAAGATATGGTAGAGAGTGAGGAAAACCGCCGTAAATTCTCCATTGATCAAATAAAGATTTTTTTTGATGAAGTCAAAGGAGAAGCAAGAAAAATTGTATGGCCGGAAAGAAAAGTCACCATGGGACTGACAACTGTTGTTATCATTCTTTCGGTGGTTGCTTCCCTCTATCTTGGTACGGTTGATCTCTTGCTTGGCAAATTGATCTCTTTTTTGTTGAATTAAGTTTAACGCCGATGGAGTTGTCTTAGAAAGTGTTATTATCTGAATCCTTTATTGATTAAAAGCTTATTCATGGCAAGAAATTGGTACATTTTGCAGGTGCATTCAGGGTTTGAGGATAAGGTTAAAGCGACCCTTGAAGAGAGAATCAAGACTGACAAGCTCGAGGAGTTTTTCGGCGATATTTTGATTCCAACTGAGCAAGTGGTTGAAATGGTGAAAGGGGTACGGAAGACATCTTCTCGTAAATTTTTTCCTGGATATGTCCTTATTTCTATGGAACTTAATGACTTGACATGGCATACCGTTCATGAAAATATGCCACGAGTGGTCGGATTTGTTGGGAATGATGAAAATCCCATTCCTCTTCCTGATGAAGATGCTGCTAAGATTATTGGTCGGATTCATGATGGGTCCGAGTCTCCACGACCAAAGGTTACATTTGATATAGGTGAAACGGTCAGGGTTATAGATGGGCCTTTTGCGAACTTTCAAGGAAAAGTTGATGATGTCTTCCCTGAAAAAGGAAGGGTGAGGGTAATGGTCTCTATCTTTGGCCGTGAGACTCCTGTTGAACTGGAATATATTCAGGTTTCCAATAGTTGACAGCCTGTTGCTGATTTAAGATGTAAATGAAGTGTGATTTGTATCTGCATGAGAGGCAAAAGGCCGGTTGCAGATTGTTTAGTAGGAAAAAATATTTAGATTCTGGAGTCAAGAATGGCCAAGAAAATAACAGCATATATCAAGTTACAGGTTGCGGCTGGTCAGGCAAAGCCCTCGCCTCCCATTGGGCCCGCATTGGGTCAACATGGTGTCAATATCATGGAGTTCTGTAAGGACTTCAACGCCAAGACCCAATCTTTAGGGGATACAGTAGTCCCTGTTGTGATCACTGTCTATCAGGACAGATCTTTTACCTATATTACCAAGACACCTCCGGCTTCAGTCCTTTTGATGAAGGCTGCCGGCTTGAAAAAAGGTTCTAATAATCCGAAAGCTGAACGCGTTGCCGAGATCAGTTCAGCTCAGATTCGTGAGATTGCACAAATAAAATTGCCTGATTTGAATGCCTATGACATTGATAAGGCTATGCGTATTATTTCGGGAACTGCTCGCAGTATTGGGATTACAGTTGTTGGTTAATGCTGTCTTTATAAATTTTACTACTCTTTGAGCTGTCTTTAAGAAGTCATATTGCTGAAAGAAGTAGGAGGCAAGGAGGATGTTGCTGTGCCGAAACATGGGAAACAATTTAGAAATAAAATAGAGGGGATTGATCGTTCTTTGCTCATGTCCTTGGAAGATGCGATTCAGTATGTTATCAAGAGCAGCTTTGTTAAATTTGATGAAACTTTTGATATTGCGATAAGGTTGGGCGTTGATCCCCGTCATGCAGATCAGATGGTGCGATCTTCTGTTGTCCTGCCTCATGGAACCGGAAAGGTGACACGAGTCTTAGTGTTTGCTAAGGGTGAGAAGGAGGCTGAGGCGCGTGAGGCTGGCGCTGATTTTGTTGGTGGCGATGATCTGGTTGCTAAAATTCAGGGGGGATGGCTTGATTTTGATAAAACTGTGGCCACTCCTGATATGATGGGCACCGTCGGTAAAATAGGCCGGGTTTTGGGGCCAAGAAACTTGATGCCTAATGCCAAGCTGGGAACAGTGACCTTTGATGTGGCCAATATTGTTAAAGAGATAAAAAGTGGAAAGGTTGATTTCCGGGTTGATAAGGCTGGTATTGTTCATGCTGGACTTGGAAAGCTCTCTTTTGGCAATGCCAAGTTGCTGGATAATGCCAAGGCCTTTATTGAAAAAATTATTCATTTGAAGCCTTCGACCAGTAAGGGCATCTATCTGAAATCTATAGCAGTATCATCAACAATGGGTCCAGGGTTTAAGGTAGATCCTTTGTCTGCTCGGGCTTTGGTAAAATAAACGATTGTTGTATATCGGTTGTGCTTGCAGGGAATATTATTTATAAGTACAACTGAATTTCAGTCAGAGACAGCGGGTACACTTTGTTTAATTGTGTTTATTCATGGCCTGCCGAGACGATGGAAGGAATTTTGGTTGAACGCACTCATTTTGTATTCACCTCGTGGAAATATTGATATTAGCGGGGAGAGAACTGGTGATGGCAGAATAAAGAACCATTATTTTCGTAACTGCTGTTTTTGATTAAAGAAGAACCTTAATCAAGTAAGGGAGGATTACTTTGAATCGTGATGAAAAATCAGCAATAGTTTCAGAACTGAATGATTCATTCAGTCGTGCCAAGTTTACAGTAATAACTGACTATTGTGGATTAACGGTTTCAGAACTGGAAGAGTTGCGCAGTGAATTGCGTAAATGTGATTCTGAAATACGGGTTGCAAAAAATACCCTTTTGAAAAAAGCAGTTACTGATACAGACAGTGCGTCACTGTCTGATGAATTTACTGGGACAACAGCCGTTGTCATGGCTTATGCCGATCCAGTTTCTCCAGCAAAGGCTTTAACCAAGTTTGCCGATGGACATGCCAAGTTTAAGATCCGCTGTGCGGCCCTTGAAGGTGACAAATTGACTATTGGTGACCTGATTGCCTTGTCAAAATTGCCATCTCGTGAAGTCTTGCTGGGGCAGCTCCTTTCTGTTCTCAACGCTGTTCCTACAGGTCTTGTTCAGGTTCTGTCCGCAGTACCTCGGACTTTTTTGTATGGTTTACGAGCCATCGAAGAGCAGAAAGAACAGACGGGAAATTAGCATTTGAGCATTTCTTCTGCGCTGCTCATTGTTCTGTATAGCATCGCAGGAAATGAATTATTATTTTATTTAATTTCAAATTAACACAAACCAAGAGGTATTATAATGGCTGTTTCAAAAGAAGATGTAATTGACTTTATTTCCAACATGACTGTTCTTGAACTTTCTGCAATGATCAAAGAACTTGAAGAAAAATTTGGTGTCTCTGCCGCTGCTCCTGTTGCTGTTGCCGCTGCTGGTGCGCCTGCAGCCGCTGCTGGAGCCCCTGTTGAAGAGAAAACTGAATTTGATGTTATTCTGACCGGTGCTGGCGATCAGAAGATTAAAGTTATTAAGGAAGTTCGTGCTATTACTGGTCTTGGCTTGAAAGAGGCTAAAGATCTGGTTGAGGGTGCTCCACAACCTTTGAAAGAGGGTGTAGGCAAAGATGAAGCTGCCGACATAAAAGCTAAAATCGAGGCCGTAGGTGGTGTTGTTACTGTAAAATAATGTTTTTGAACTTGCTCTGTTTGCAGAGCTTGTTGATTTGAAGCAACACGTTCCAGTTTTTCAGGCTGGTGGCGTGTTGCTTTTTCCTGTTTTAGCAGTCCCTCATCAGTTTTTCTTCACCCAGTGGTTAAAGTCATGATCATATCAGGGTTTACTTTTCTCGGCGGGCCAGTATTTCTTGTGAGGGCTTTTTTGAATTTTCCATTCTCCTTTTCTTCATCTGCGTCACCTCTTATGAGGTCCCCGTTGCGTAATGGGTCGTTTATTTTTGCGCATGTTCGGACAATGGCTTACCCTAGGACTCATCATTAATTGGCCCATCTCGTTCTATCCATTCGAATCTATTTTCGGTGTTTAGTTTGGATACTGAAGTTTCCCGTTTTTTCAAATTTGTAACCGCATGATATTACGATGTAAAAATATTTTAGTTTTTTTGGTGACCTGATTTCTGGGGTCGATATGTGAGTCTAAAAAACAGACCAAAACAGTAACATGCTGAAAATTTAACATTTTCTTGATTTTGGTAGGGGCTATCTTTGCTGATTTTTCCTAAAAAAACGGGAAACTTCAGTTTGGATAATGAGGCCTTTTTTATCGCAACAGTTTGATATTCCATCTGTACTGTGATTTCAACATAACGCTCTCAAGGCAATCTCGAGGACTACTATGGAACGAGTGAGAAAAAATTTCGCCACGGCAGCATCTGTCATGGATCCACCGCATCTTATTTCCATGCAGCGTTTGTCGTACGAAAAATTCCTGCAAATGGATGTCTCCCCGGATCTTCGGGAAGATTTTGGACTCCAGTCCATTTTTAAGAATGTTTTCCCCATTAAGGATTTTAATGGACTCTGCTCCCTTGAGTTTGTCCGCTATAATTTTGGTGAGCCCAAATATACAGTGGATGAATGTCTGCAGCGGGGTATGACCTTTGAAGTCCCCATCAAGATTACGGTACGGTTGATTACCTTTGATATTGATACTGTTACTGGAGTGCAGACCATTCGTGATATTAAAGAGCAAGAAGTTTTTCTTGGCAGCCTGCCTTTAATGACTGGTGATGGGGTTTTTGTTGTTAACGGGACTGAGCGGGTGATTGTTTCCCAGTTACAGCGATCACCAGGCCTTTTTTTCACCCATGATAATGGCAAGAGCCACGCCAGTGGAAAATTGTTATACTCGGCCCGTATTATCCCCATTCGTGGTTCCTGGATTGATCTTGAATTTGATATCAAAGATATCCTTTTTGTTCGTATTGATCGCCGCCGAAAATTTCCAGTGACGTCTTTGCTGAAGGCCATAGGGCATTCCTCAGCCGAATTACTGCGTATATTTTATTTGACCAATACTGTACGACGGGATGGAAACGAGTATCGCATCTCTTTTACCCCTGAGACATTTCTGGGCCAGAGGTTGGAATTTGATTTGATCAATCATGCCGATGGAGAGATCCTTGCCAAGAAAGGGCATAAGGTCAGCCAGCTCCTCTGTAAAAAAATGAAAGCGGCGGCCATTGGCTCTGTGCAGGTTTCTGTTGAGTCCTTGACTGGTCGCTTTTTGGCAGATGATATTGTCCATCCGGGTACCGGTGAGATTATTGCCCTTTGCAACAGTGAACTCACTGAGGGCATGCTTCAGTCTCTTCTGGAATGTGGTATCAGTGAGTTTGAAACGGTTTTCATAGATGGGGTTACCTATTCTGATTCCTTCCGCAAAACCCTGGCCTTAGATAAGGTGGTTAATTCTGATGAGGCCTTGGTTGAAATTTATCGCCGTTTGCGGCCATCAACTCCTCCTACGAAAGAGGTGGCCGAACTTTTTTTCGAGAATCTCTTCTTTAATGTTGATCTTTATGATCTCTCAGAAGTGGGCCGCTATAAAATCAATGCCCGTTTGGGCTTAGACACTCCTATTACGCACAAGGCTTTAACCCGTGAAGACATTGTCGAATCGGTAAAATATCTGGTGCGATTGAAAGATTCTCAGGGGGCTGTTGATGATATTGATCACCTCGGTAACCGCCGTGTGCGCACAGTCGGCGAATTGATTGAAAATCAGTATCGAATGGGACTGGTGCGGATGGAGCGGGCCATCAAAGAGCGGATGACCCTTCAGGAGATTGAAACCCTCATGCCTCATGATTTGGTCAATCCCAAGCCCATTACTGCCGCCATTAAGGAATTTTTTGGTACCAGTCAGTTGTCACAGTTTATGGATCAAACCAATCCTCTTTCCGAGGTCACTCATAAACGACGGCTCAGTGCCCTCGGGCCTGGTGGACTTTCCCGTGAACGAGCAGGATTTGAGGTACGAGATGTTCACCCTACTCATTATGGACGTATTTGTCCGGTTGAGACCCCTGAAGGGCCAAACATTGGACTTATTGTGTCATTGGCGACATACGCCCAGGTTAATCCTTATGGATTTATCGAGACCCCGTATCGTAAAGTTGCCGATCGTATTGTTCTTGATGAGATCAAATATCTTAGTGCTCTTCAGGAGCAGAATCAGATTATTGCTCCGGCCGTTACCTTGGTAGATGGTTCGGGGAAGATCAGTGCGGATTTCCTGATTGCCCGGGAAGAGGGTGAAGTTCTCACCGTGGCCACGGATCAAATCAGTTATATGGATATTGCCCCGAATCAATTGGTCAGTGTTGCTGCTTCACTTATTCCATTTCTGGAAAATGATGATGCCAACCGGGCCTTGATGGGGTCCAACATGCAACGGCAGGCAGTTCCCTTGATGATCACCAAGGCTCCTCTTGTTGGTACTGGCATGGAGTTTTTTGTGGCTCGAGACTCGGGGGCCTGTCTGCTTGCTGGTGACGATGGAGTAGTTGAGGATGTCGATTCCAATCGTATTGTGGTTCGGTATGATCGGCCTGGGGTTGATGGGCATGATACCGGAGTCGCTGTTTATCGCTTAAGTAAGTATAAGAAATCAAACCAGAATACTTGCTTCACTCAGACCCCCCTCGTTCTTCCAGGTCAAAGGGTCGGCAAAGGAGATGTCTTGGCTGATGGCCCGTCTTGCGAACAGGGTGAGTTGGCTCTTGGAAAGAATGTGGCTATCGCTTTTATGCCTTGGCGTGGGTTTAACTTTGAAGATTCAATTCTCATTAACGAGAGGTTGCTCAAGGAAGACACCTTTACCTCGGTTCATATTGAGGTTTTTGAAACCATGGCCCGCGATACGAAACTGGGCAAGGAGGAAATCACTCGAGATATTCCTAATGTGAGTGAAGAGACTCTGCGGAATCTCGATGACTCCGGTATTGTTCGTATTGGTGCCGAGATTAAGGCCGGAGATACCTTAGTCGGCAAGGTAACACCCAAGGGTGAGACCATGCTTTCCCCAGAAGAGAAGTTGCTACGGGCAATTTTCGGGGAGAAGGCCCAGGATGTGAAAGATTCCTCCTTACGAGTTCCCCCTGGCATCGAAGGGGTGGTCATTGATGCCAAGGTCTTTTCCCGTCGTGGCGTTGATAAGGATGAACGATCGTTGATGATAGAGGATCTGGAGATTGAGCGATTGACCCAAGATAAGGCCGATGAGTTAACCAGTCTCAAGCGCGGTGTCTGCCGTGAAATCGGTGAGATTATCCATGGTCGAACGGTCAAGGCTGATGTAACGGATAAGAATGGTGAAGTTATCGTTAAGTTAGGGAAAAAACTGAGTGCTGATCTGGCTGAGGCCATTGGTTTTCATGCCTTGCGGTCGTTGGATTTTTCTGAAAAAGCCAAGTATCAGGAGAAGATCGATCAGGCCTATGCTCGCTATGACAAACAGGCAGCCCTGATCAGCAAACGATTTGATGGTATTATTGATCGCCTGAAGAAGGGCGATGATCTTGCCCCTGGTGTGGTCAAAATGGTAAAGGTCTATGTGGCCACGAAACATAAACTGTCGGTGGGCGATAAGATGGCGGGACGACATGGCAACAAAGGTGTGGTTTCTCGACTTTTGCCAGAAGAAGATATGCCTTTCTTTGCTGATGGTAGCACCGTGGATATTGTTCTGAATCCATTGGGTGTTCCTTCCCGTATGAATGTCGGGCAGGTCTTGGAGGTACATCTCGGTTTTGCCGCTAAAAAACTGGGGCAGCAGATCAGTGCCTTGGCTATGAAGAATGAAGTACAAGCTATTAAGGAAAAGCTTCAAAGCATATATTCAGAGCAGGAGTGTGCCAAGGTCATTGGCGGGCAGAGTGATGAAGAACTTCTTGATTGGGCACGAAAGCATTATCGTGGTCTCCATGTGGCCAGTCCAGTTTTTGATGGTGCTGATGAATCACAGATTCGGCAGTTGCTCGTTGAGGCCGGGGTTGATCCTGTGGGCCAGAGTCAGTTGTATGATGGTCTGACTGGAGAACCGTTCGCCAATCTGGTGACAGTCGGGGTCATGTATATGTTAAAACTGCATCATCTGGTTGATAACAAAATCCATGCCCGCTCCACGGGCCCTTATTCTTTAGTTACTCAGCAACCCCTTGGTGGTAAGGCCCAATTTGGTGGTCAGCGACTAGGGGAGATGGAAGTTTGGGCCATGGAGGCCTACGGTGCCGCTTATACCCTGAAGGAATTTTTGACTGCAAAATCCGATGATGTGGAAGGGCGAACAACAATGTATGAGCGAATAGTCAAAGGAAACAACTTTTTGACTACTGGTCTGCCAGAGTCATTTAATGTCTTGGTGAAAGAGTTGCAGGCGCTTTGTCTTGATATGGAATTGTTGCAGGATTGATACCTTTTCAGACTGATGGAGTGTTTCTTAGAGCAAGAAACGCATAAACAGTAGCCATCAATTTCATGTTTGAAGCCTTTTTACTCTATAAAATGAGGGAGATACGATCTCGTGGAAGAACTATTTAATTTTTTTCAAAAACCGAAGGCACCTGTAAAATTTAATAAGGTTCAGATATCTTTGGCCTCTCCAGAAAAAATTATGGATTGGAGTCATGGTGAGGTGAAGAAACCTGAAACCATTAATTACCGTACTTTCAAACCGGAAAGGGATGGCCTTTTTTGTGCCAAGATATTTGGACCAGTCAAGGACTTTGAATGTAATTGCGGCAAGTATAAACGCATGAAACATCGCGGAGTCGTTTGTGAAAAGTGCGGGGTTGAAGTTATCCAGTCCAAAGTCCGTCGTGAGCGTCTTGGCCATATCAAACTGGCTGCTCCGGTGGCCCATATCTGGTTTCTCAAAAGTTTGCCCAGCAAGATTGGTGCGGTTCTTGATTTGACCCTCAAACAATTGGAAAAGATCTTATATTTTGAGCAATATGCAGTTGTTGCCTCCAGTGTTGATTCCATTCCCGTCTGTACTCTTTTGACTGAAGAGAAGTATCGCGAGCTTCGTGCTGAATTTCCCGGTCAATTTCAGGTTGCCATTGGCGCCGAGGCCATTCGTGAGCTGCTTGCCAGCCAGGATCTGGTTGCTTTATCGGCCCAGTTACGAGAGGAGATGGTCTCTACCAGTTCCAAGACTAAGCGGCAGAAACTGTATAAACGACTTTTTGTTATTGAGGCCTTTCGTGATTCCGGGAATAAGCCGGAATGGATGGTGCTGGAGGTGATCCCAGTATTGCCGCCAGACCTGCGTCCCTTGGTACCATTGGAAGGCGGGCGGTTTGCGACTTCAGATCTCAACGATCTTTATCGTCGGGTTATCAATCGTAATAATCGGTTGAAACGACTGTTGGAGCTGGATGCTCCCGATATTATTATTCGCAATGAAAAACGGATGCTGCAAGAGGCCGTGGATGTTCTCTTTGATAATGGTCGACGGGGAAGAGTCATTACTGGAGCCAATAAACGACCATTGAAATCACTTTCTGACATGCTCAAAGGTAAGCAGGGGCGATTCCGTCAGAACCTTCTCGGTAAACGGGTGGATTACTCTGGGCGATCCGTTATTGTGGTTGGGCCCCATCTTCGTCTGCACCAGTGTGGTATTCCTAAAAAAATGGCCTTGGAGTTGTTCAAGCCCTTTATCTATAATAAACTAGAAAGCAAGGGCTTTGTTACCACGGTCAAGAGTGCTAGAAAGATGGTGGAAAAGGGGACGAAGGAAGTCTGGGATGTGTTGGAAGAGGTGGTCACGGAATATCCGGTGATCCTCAATCGGGCCCCAACTCTCCATCGTCTTGGTATGCAGGCTTTTGAGGCCTTGCTCATCGAGGGTAAGGCCATTCAGTTGCATCCTTTGGTCTGTTCAGCCTTTAATGCGGATTTCGATGGTGATCAGATGGCCGTCCATGTGCCCCTGTCGGTTGAGGCCCAGGTTGAAGCACGGGTGTTGATGATGTCTTCAAATAACATCCTCTCTCCTGCCAATGGTGAACCCGTTATTATTCCGTCCCAGGATATTGTCCTTGGTCTCTATTATATGAGTCGGGAACGCATGGGTGCAGCAGGTGAAGGAAAAATTTTCTCTAACCCGGCTGAGGCGAAGATTGCCTTTGATCATCAGGCGGTCCATCTTCAGGCCAAGATCAAGGTGCGAATGGATGGGCAGATTGTTGATACCACCATGGGTCGGATTTTGCTGGGGGGCTTGTTGCCGAAAGCAGTTCCTTTTGCCGAAATTAACAAGGTGATGAGCAAAAAGGCCTTAGCTCAGTTGATTGATTATACCTATCGCTATGCTGGCACCAAAGAAACGGTTATTCTGGCCGATCGCCTGAAAGATATGGGCTATGAGCATGCTACTCGGGCGGGAATCTCCATCTGTATTCATGATATGAAGATTCCGGTCAGCAAGGGAGAGATTATTCACAAAGCGGAACAGGATGTGATGGATGTGGGCAAGCAGTATTCTGATGGCTTGATCACCTCCGGTGAGAAATATAATAAGGTCGTCGACATCTGGTCCAAGGTCAGTGAGGATGTGGCTAATAAGATGATGGACGGGATCAAGGTGGATGAGAATAATCAGCCAAGTTTTAATTCTATCTTTATCATGGCCGATTCTGGGGCCAGAGGATCTCGCGATCAGATCCGGCAGCTTGCTGGTATGCGTGGTCTGATGGCAAAGCCATCAGGAGCAATTATTGAAACTCCTATTAAGGCTAACTTTCGTGAAGGTCTGGGGGTACTTGAGTATTTTATCTCTACTCATGGGGCGCGGAAAGGTTTAGCGGATACGGCATTGAAGACCGCCAACTCCGGATATTTGACGCGTCGTTTAGTTGATGTCGCCCAAGATGCCACCATTATCGAGTTGGATTGCCAGACCCTTGACGGGATCATTGCTGAGCCCTTGATGGACGGAGGCGAGATCATTGTTCCCTTGGGTGATCGTATTCTGGGTCGGGTGGCTTTGGAGGCTGTCCTGGATCCTTACAGCGGAGATGAGATTGTCGCTGAAGGGCAGGAGATTACCGAGACCAAGGTTAAGCTGATCATGGATGCGGGTATTGATCGGGTCACGATTCGGTCGGTACTTACCTGCCGTTCTCGTCGTGGTGTCTGTGCTGCTTGTTATGGGCGAGACCTTGGACGGGGTCACATGGTCAATATTGGGGAGGCCGTGGGGATCATTGCCGCCCAGTCCATTGGTGAACCAGGCACCCAGTTGACCATGCGCACCTTCCATGTCGGGGGTACTGCTAATCGAGCCGTTGAGCAGGCTGAGGTTCAAACCCAGCGCGGTGGTCTGGTTGTATTTAAGAATATGCATTTCGTGGAAAACAATCTGGGGGTCAAGATTGTCATGAACCGGAATGCGGAAATTACTATCCAAGATGAACTTGGCCGAGATCGTGAGCGATATAAGGTCAATTATGGTGCCCAGATTTTTGTGAAAGAAGGGGAAACTGCCCCAGCCGGTATGATTCTCGCTCAATGGGATGCCTATACCATTCCTATTGTCAGTGAGGTTGGCGGTATCATAAAATATGGTGATGTCGTTGAGGGTATCACCATGCAGGAAAAATTGGATGGCGTGACTGGGAAATCGAGCAAGGTTATTGTCCATTCCACCGCATCCGCTCAGTTGAATCCCCGTATCAGTGTCAAAAATGATCGTGGTAAAACCTTGAAACTGCCAAACTCAGAATCTTTTGCCCGCTACAGTCTGCCTGTGGGCTCATTTATTTCGGTGGATGAAGGGGCGGTGATTGAACCTGGGGCCATTGTCGGCAAGATCCCGCGAGAATCTTCCAAAACCAAGGATATTACCGGTGGTTTACCTCGCGTTGCTGAGCTCTTTGAGGTGCGTAAATCAAAAGATCCAGCTATTATTGCCCAGATTGATGGACGGGTTAGTTTTGGAAAGGAGTTAAAAGGAAAGAGGCGGGTTGTTGTCACTCCAGAGTATGGTCAGTCCGAGGAGTATCTGGTGCCCAAGGCGAAGCATACCATTGTCCATGAAGGCGATTATGTGCAGGCGGGCGAGCCCTTAATGGAAGGTGTAGTGCTGCCTGGTGATATCTTGCGGGTATTAGGAGTGAAAGAGTTGGCCAAGTTTCTGGTGAATGAAGTCCAAGAGGTCTATCGTTTGCAGGGTGTAAAGATCAACGATAAGCACATTGAGGTTATCGTTCGTCAGATGCTCAAACGGGTGCAGATAACCACTGCTGGCGATTCCCGCTTTATGATTGGCGAGCAGGTGGAGTGGTGGAAGTTCGAAGAAGAACGGGAGAGGTTGTTAGACGCCGGCAAGGTTCCAGCAGTTGCCGAGCCCATGCTTCTTGGTGTTACCAAGGCTTCTTTGTCCACCGAAAGCTTTATCTCTGCGGCCTCATTCCAGGAGACCACGAAGGTATTGACCAATGCTGCCATGGCTGGAAAGATTGACAACCTAGCGGGACTGAAGGAAAATGTTATCATGGGACGGTTGATTTCAGCCGGAACGGGTTTGCGTGGGAATGCCTCATAAGTTGTCTTAGATACTCTGTTCAAGGTCAATCGTTTTTTTGTATGTTTTATAGCCAATTTTATGTGAATATGTGTAACACCGTATGTAGCATGGAGAGCAAAGAAGCAGTCAAGGCCAAGTTCCCTTCGGGGTTCTGACTGAAAAACGCTCGCAGCCTTGACTGTTTTTTCTCTCCATGCTTGATTTGATGATGCCGAAGGCGATGGGGCGCCTACCTCCGGCGTGGGCTCATGGTTAAGGACTGGTTACTATCCGATAGTTCGATAATGTTTCTCTCTGCATCATTTGTAACAATATAGAATCACATTTGATTCTGTTCATATGACTAATTTCATTTTTAAATCAAGATGTGAATGTGAAGGTAATCGAGCTGCGCAGCGCAGCCGATAAAGAGTATGCTTGATTTAAAAATGGAATAATGGATAAAATCGGGAAGTCATCAAACGATAGATTATGCGTAACTATTCAGCATACAAATTTGAGGCGGTGCTTGCCATGAAGACAGGCCACTTTCCCTGGAATAGAAAGCGCAGAGCATCAGACGCAGTAAGGCCTTGTTTTCGGCAGGTCGTGAGGTAACTGCGTATGCGGCAGAATATTTTGGCGCCATCCATTGATCTGAAACATCCCGACACCTTCTGTTACACTTTGATCATGCGCAGATCGTTTTCAGCCTGGTTGTTTGAGAAGGGAACAAGGGGATCATCCATGAATCGCAGCACATCGTTCTCAAACTTTTTCAGTCGCTCCAGGAGATTTCTGGCTTTAGATCGGGCGACTTTTCCCCGTTTCCCTGTTTTTTCTGGAGTATCTGGGGCTGGGCATTCATTTTCAGCTTCTTGCAACAGATTTTGGTAGTGTTTTCTATAGAGTTCCGACGCAGTGGGATCAAGGCAATTTCCTGCATCATGGACTTGCCTGATTAATCTGTTTAAGAAGGATATTCATCTGATAAGTCAGACCGCTGCGCGGTCTGACTTATCGAAGAGCGGATGAGCGATGCTCTATTGACCTGCCAGCCAGATCGCTTCGCGCTCTGCCTATCAGGCCAATAGAGCGGACTGTGTCACTTTGCCCGCTGGCATGGCTGCGCCACGCCGCAGACAAATCGCCACACTCCGCTCATCCGCTCTTCGTT
>DYDK01000234.1 GCA_020717935.1 Desulfocapsa sp. | reverse complement strand
ATCGGCGATTCCGGTTTTTCAGGAAATTACCCATCCGGATCAGGAAGTCTGAATTTACCCTTGAGCTTCCGGTTGATCTCAAAGATGATGCCGGACGGTCTCTGGCCAACGCAGATCGTTTCCCTCTCAAGTTTCGCACTGGCGCCTTGCCGCCGCTGGTGAAATTTCCTGGTGATTTTGGAATTGTCGAACTCAATGAGGGTGGATTGCTGCCCGTCACCCTGCGCAATGTGGAGTCAAAACTGGCTACTTCCACCTTGCAACCCCCTGGAAAACATAGCATCTCTGATCAGCCTCTCAACGAGGACCATGAGGTTATTGCCGCCGTCCAGGCCTTGGCTGCATTTGAAAATCAAACCAGAACTGTCGAGATTGAACGCAACGGTGAAACGGAAGAGGTGGAAGACTATTGGTACCCACGGGAGCTTTCATTTCTGGCCAATCGTACGGGCGTTGTTCGGCAGGAACTGCCCAAGCCGGGTGGCAGTTCCGAGTTTGAGGTGGTGGGGATCCCCTTGACCAAGCCGGGGTATCATATTGTTGAAATAGAAAGCAAGCTGCTGGGTACGGCCCTGCTTGCAAGCCCCAAACCCATGTTTGTGCGGGCCGCAGTTCTGGTCACGAATCTTGCCGTGCATCTCAAACATGGCAAAGAGAACGGTTTGGTCTGGGTCACTGCCCTGGATAGTGGTAAACCTGTAGCCAATGCCGAAGTGCGGATCTCCGGTTGTGACGGCAAAGAACAGTGGCGAGGGACAACCGACGAGGTCGGTCGGGCCTTCATCGATCAGCTCATAACAATCCCATCCTGTGAGAACGGCAGCTTCCTTTTTGCCAGTGCTCGAAAGGGAGAGGATTACAGCTTTGTGCGTTCCGATTGGAATGAAGGTATCGAACCCTGGCGTTTCGGGGTGGCAACTTGGGGTGAAGCAAGTGACTTCAAAATTCACACCATCTTTGACCGCACCTTATTTCGCTCCGGTCAGACTGTTTCGATGAAACATATCGCCCGCACCCGCGACAGCAAAGGTTTTTCCTTTCCGGTCCCCGCTGATTTGCCTGACAAACTTACCATTCGCCATATTGACGGCGCTGAATTTTCCCAACCGCTGGTCTGGGACAAACAGGGCCAAGCGGTCAGCACCTGGAAAATTCCCGATTCGGCTAAACGAGGGAATTATGAAGTCAGTCTTTCTGGCGGCAAGTATGGCGGTATCATCAGTGGTGAGTTTCGTGTTGGCGATTTCCGCTTGCCAATTTTTACCGGCAGTGTGCAGGGTGTGCCGAATACGCAGATTGCACCAGAGAAAGTTCCGCTCCTTCTGGGACTTTCATTTCTTAATGGTGGTGCGGCAAAGGGAGCGGCAGTGAGTGTTTCTGCCACCCTGCGAGCCCGCTGGCCCGAGTATGCCCATTATGATGACTACTCGTTTCATATCAATTTTAGTTACGACGATGAAGCACGAGCGGCCTTTCATCTCGAAGAAAATCAGGAAAAAGAGCACCTTGTTCTGGATAAACGGCAACTCTCCCTTGACGGGAGTGGTGCTGGCACATTGGAAGTGGCTCTTTCCGAGAAACTGCAAGGCCCCAGTGAGCTTTACTCGGAGATGAGTTTTGCCGATCCCAATGGTGAAACCCAAACTATTCGGGGGAAGGTAGAGTTGTGGCCTGCTGCCGTGGTGCTGGGTCTCAAGATAAATGATGAAGAGACAGGTAAGGAGGGTGAACGACGGGTGCAGCTTGTCGCTCTTGACATCAGCGGTAAGCCGGTGGCTGGACAAGAGGTGAAAATTATGGCCCATCGTCGTATCGATTATAGCCATCGCCGTCGTATTGTAGGCGGTTTTTACGCTTACGAGAATCATTCTGAATTCGAAGAGTTGGGTGCAGTGTGCAGTGGCCGCACCGATAGCAGCGGGCTTTTTTCCTGCGATCCTCACACCAGTAAATCGGGGCTTTTTTATCTGCTGGCGGAAACCAAGGATGAAAAAGGGAACACGGCTCAGGCTGGTGCCAGTTATTGGGTGAGCGGCAACGGCGACTCCTGGTTGACCAGCGGCAATCTGGATCGTATTGATATTATTCCTGATAAACGAGGCTACGAAGCGGGTGAGATTGCCAGCGTGCAGGTGCGCACCCCGTTTCGGGAAGCCACAGCCCTGATTTCGGTAGAGGCTAGCGGGATTATCGACTCGTTTGTCCAGCCGCTTTCTCGCTCGAATCCCATCATTAAGTTGCCAATCAAGGCGAGCTGGGGGCCAAACGCCTTTGTTTCGGTTCTGCTGGTGCGGGGGCGGCTCGAGCCGCTCACTTGGTCTTCCTTTGCGCAATGGGGATGGCAGGAACCGAAAAGCTGGTATAAAGAGTGGCGGAATCCGCCCCAGGCCACGGCAATGGTTGATCTGGCCAAACCTGCCTTCCGTCTTGGTTTAACAGCGATTTTCGCATCGCGTATAACCGACACAGCCGCTAACATTTAATGTTTTCATATCAGTTGAACTGCATATTCAATTTTGCTCCGCCTATCCATGGTAGTTCCTGGGGCAG
>DYDK01000233.1 GCA_020717935.1 Desulfocapsa sp. | reverse complement strand
CGCAGGCATATAGTTGATATTCCGAGGATAAAATTTTGAGCATAACGAAGAGTTTGGGCGAAAAGATCATTTTGCAAGAGGCTCATAGTTGTGCTACGATGAGAACGATGTGATTGTGCCGCAGCCAAAGATAACCCACATCAGGGTGCAATTCAGATACATCAGTATTATCCAAGTCCCTTATCAAAACCAACCACGAATCGTATCCCAGGCTTCATCAATATGTTTTTCAACGGGGCTATCGCCCGGAGACGAATCCCCGCCAGACCCGGCGGCGACAGGCACTGTTCCGGAAATAAACGGCAAAATACCGGCGCCCTCAATTCGGGCCCATTCAATCCCTTCGGGCTCGGTCAACTCCAGGGGCTGATGCTGCAGCCCCTGCATGATCCTGCCCCAGGCCACCATCGCGCCGCTGGCACCCGTCAAGCCGGCGGGCTTGTTATCGTCCCGCCCAATCCAGACCACGGCCAGGCGATCACCGGTAAAGCCGGCAAACCAGCTGTCCCGCAGATCGTCAGTGGTTCCGGTCTTGGCTGCCACCTTGATGCTGGCTGGAACAAAATTGACAAGCGAACGGGCCGTGCCCTCACTCACCACCCTTTGCAGGGCGGCATTCAACAAAAAAACGATTTGCGGTGGAAATCGCTGCTCCACGGTCAATCCAAATCGTTGCACAAGCTTATTTTCCACCGTCAGCACGCCATTGATAACCCGCTGGGGCTGGTAAAAACCACCCGTCGCCATAACCTGATACACCTGGGCGACCTCCAGGGGCGAAAGCTCGGCAGTACCCAATAAAAATGAGGGATAAGGCTGGAACTCACGGCGAATTCCCATCTGGGCAAGATTGGCAATGACCTTTTCCACCCCGATATCCATACCGATACGGACAGTGGACAGATTATAGGAATGGGCCAGGGCCTGATACAAAGGGACTTGCCCGTGCTCCTGCTTGTCATAATTGGCCGGTCGCCAGTCTTTACTGCCAGCGATCGTAACAGTCATGGCCCTATCCTCCACAGGCGTGCCCAGGGTGTAGCCATTGGCCAGGGCCGTCAGATAGACTACCGGCTTGATAAGTGAGCCAATGGGGCGCCGGGCGTCCATTGCCCGATTAAACCCTACCTGCAAGGGATTGCGGCCACCGGCCACGGCCAGAATCTCGCCACCCTCACGACTGCTGACCACCACTGCCCCTTCCAGCTCTTTAGCCCCTGCCCGTTTTTCCAAACCAATCAAGGTCTGCTGCAACTGCCGCTCCACCTGCATCTGTACCTGTGGGTCAAGGGTCGTCAGGATCTTCAGGCCGTTGGAAACGAGGTCTTCTTCATGATACTCCTCTCCCAACTGTCTTCGCACCAGATCAAGAAAGGCTGGATAGCGATTAAAGCCGTTCTGCACCACTTCGCCTTGTTCCAATGGGGCCGACTTGGCCTTGAGATAGATCTCATCAGCAAGAAGTCCCTGGGCCCGCATGACATCAAGAACGACCTGCCGCCGTTGCAAACACCGCTCCGGTTCTCGTCGAGGATCATAATAGCTTGGCCCCTTGATCATCCCCACCAGCATGGCCATCTGGGCGGGAGAAAGGTCAGCGAGTTCACGGCGGAAATAAAACTGACTGGCCAGTCCAAAACCATGAACCGCCCGCCCCCGATCCTGACCGAGAAATATCTCATTGGCATACGCGGTAAGAATCTCGTCCTTGCTGTAATGGGCATCGAGCAATACGGCCATGATCAGCTCGGTGAACTTTCGCTGTAAGGTGCGTTCGTTATTGAGATAAAAATTTTTCACCAGTTGCTGGGTCAGAGTACTGCCTCCCTGCACCGTCTTTCCAGCCCGCACATTGGCCAGCATCGCCCGCAGAATCCCAAGGGGATCCACTCCTGAATGAGTATAAAAGTGCTGATCTTCAACCGCCAGCAGAGTCTTGACCAGCAACTCGGGCAGCTCTTCCCGTTTATAGACAAGTCGGTCTTCATTGGCCAGGGGATGAAAGCTGCCAATGCGGGCCGGATCGAGGCGCAGCAAAGACAGCTCTTCTCCAGTATCGGCGCGGGTCAGTCGGCGGACGGTGGCACCGCTGAATTCCACTGTGACCTTGATCGACGGCTCCGCTCCATCGGGAAAGATAAAGCCGCGGGTTGCGATACGCATGATCGTCCCCGTCAGATCATAGCCACCAGCAACCGTTGCCGCCTTGTCTTTCCGGTATCCGGCCAATTGCAATTCCTGCTCCAGCGCCTCAGCGGACAAGGGCAACTCAGGATACAACTCCAGAGGGCGGGCATAGACCAGCGCTGGCAAGGCCCAGCGCTTGCCCTCAAATTTTTTGCGAATCACTTGATCCAAAGAGACGACAAACGCTCCCAAAGCCACGGCGCCGACCAGCACCAGGGCCAGGATAATCCTGAATATCGGCCAACCGCTTGCCGTCCTTTGCCTTGGCCTGATTTTTCTGGAGATTCCTTTTTTTTCTTCAATCACAATTCAACAGCGATTTTCGCATAGTTGCTCCATGTAACAGTGAGGCAATCCCAAAGCGAC
>DYDK01000018.1 GCA_020717935.1 Desulfocapsa sp. | reverse complement strand
TGAAACAGAGGGTTCCAAGGCTATTGCTTATCCATGATTGACGAGGTCTGAAATTCATCAGGCCTTCGGTTTTCGTCATATTCTGGCAGAACTGCCAGAAAAAAATATCAAGGCCAACGCTTTCATGGGTGATTATAACAGAGGTGGGAAATAACTTGTCAACACGGCCGTTACTGACTCTCTACAGGGCCAGCATGGCACGGATTTCCTGCCAGTTGCCCACACTCTGCAAGCTGTGTTTTCCCTGATTCCATGGCTGGGAGAAAACCAACGGGGTGATGGGCATCAGTGTTGCTTTGGTCAAATCGGCCAGTTGCAGACAGGTCTCGGCCCGATCATCAATAAAGTAACGCAGACCGTGCTGGTGGATATGACGCGCCTTGTCATCATGGCGGCCTGTAGCCACTAAACGGATATTGGCACAGGCCGATGCCGGAAAAAAATGTTCCAGCCAATCCTCTACCGGTTGCTGCAATGGGCGGGCGGTGATAATACTCACCGGAGCCGTGGCCGTCATTTCGCTGATGACTTCAACAGCCCCGGCCATAGGTTTCACCCCCGTAGCCAGAGAATCCAAAAGAATAGCCTCAAAAATTTTCTCCACCACCGATAACGGGATATTCAGGCAATCTTCAACCTGAAAGGCCGTAATGTCGCGCAGGGCAAATGAACAAAAGTCGTGTTCCTCACAGGCCAAACGGATAAAGGCCTCGGCGGTATCGGCAATTACTCCGTCCAAATCAAAGCCAATCTCACTGCCCTTAATTTTCATCGTGTCCCTGGTGTTGTTCATGGGCCTCTCTTCCAACCGTGATTCTGGCAACATTTTGTTCATATTTCCCTTCCATTTCTTTGATCTGCCATACAATCTCTTCGTTCGCAGGAGTGGCTATGCCCAGCCTTTTCCCTTCCCTGACGATGACACCATTGATAGCATCGATCTCGCTGAGTCGCTGCTGTCGTCTATCCTGGAGCATGGAAGAAATGTTGGTGGCCGTTCGTTTACAGACTGACAGCGCAGCCTGCACCGGATCGATACGAATGGGTATGCCACCAGCTCGGGCCACGGCCTCTGCCTCCCTGATGATGTTTTTCATCCGACCGCGGGCAGCACAGGAAGTGAGAAGCTGGCCGTTGGTACGATTATAGAGAGCGGTCAGTGGATTAATGCCGGCATTGATGAAGAGTTTGGCCCACAAATAGGTGCGAATTTCTGTGGAAAGAGCAACTTCAAGACCAGCCATCTGCAGGGCCTCAAGCAGTTTCTCCAACTGCAACTGTAACCCTGGTTGCTTGATCTGGGCATCAAGAAAGCCAAAGATACTCCGGCCCCGTCCAGCATGGCAAACACACCCCGGAGCCAGCAGGGTCGCCCCTTCCGAGCTGCTGGCAAAGACCGGTGAGCCATCAAGCTGCATGCGTTCCTGCATGTCAAGGTGACCGATGCCATTTTGAAGAAAGACAACCAGAGTTTGCGGAGAAAGCAGGTGACGGCAGGATTGCAGACAGTCGGCAAGGACAGTGCTCTTGACACAAAAAAGGATGACATCGACAGGGCGACCAGTCGTCAAAAGAGGTGAAGGGAGTGTCAACACCGGAATCATCGTTTGTCGCTGAACCCCATCGATCTCATACACGATTCCCTGCCGGTTCAGCAGCTCGGAGCGTTGCTGATTATGGTCAAGGAGCCAGACTCCATCAGAGGCCTTCTGCTGGACAGGAAAGAGCAGAGAAGCAAACAGGCATCCCAATGCCCCCGGGCCGACGATAACAATACGCATGGGCAGAAAAACAAGAGACCGTCGCTCAAAAATAGCGTCACCCTTTCAATTGTATTCACGGCCCCTCAGGGGGGCCATAGAAATGAATACAAACGAAAGAATTATTGTTGAACGGCCCCTCGGAGGAGATGATGTATATAGCTGAGCTCCTTGGAGGAGATGTTACTACTATTTGACAATAGTGGCATCCTCTACAAGTACCACATAATTGTAGCCAGCCCCAAAATCCTTATTGGCCCTGACAGTACCTTCGATAACGATAATTTCCTGACCATCTGCGGGCTTGGAACTGGTGGTAACAACCAGATCATGGGTATTTTTCATGGGATCGCCGCTTCCATCCTGGAGATGAATCCAGTTTTTACCCATGATGTTCGGGCTGAACTTGACCACCTTACCCTGAACACGAACAACCTTGCCGTCCAGTGTGCTCCCATTGCTGAAAACCTCTTCCACCGTATAGCCATTCTCTCCAGCCACCTTGTCCACCTTGATATCAGCAAATGTGGCCATCGCCCCTAAACTGCCACCTGATGCCATCTTTTCCTGCCCATCTCCAGCCAAAGGCTGCCCCTGAACGGGAGCTTGCCCTTCAGCCTTGACAGCACCAGCAAAAGAGTCAGCACTCGCTGGGGGAGTATCGACTTCTGGCTTGACAGCATGGGGGTTGGCCATGTCTTTATCTGATGGACTCTTTTCCTTATTGGCTCCGCCCTGATCGATTGCTCCCTGCTCTTTCCCCACAAGTCCATTGGAGAAAATAATCGCTTCAAAGGTTCTATTTAATGATTTGCTGGTGAAATTGGGCATCACCATTCCATCAGCGCAGGCAACCGTATCGCCAACAATCACTTTGGACTCGGGAATCGCTACCCATTGTTGTTTATTCCCGGTATCCACTTGCAGATAGGTGTATCCACCCGAATTCATGGTTTCAAGCACCTTTCCACTGATGGTGCTGGCGACTTGCGGGGTAGCAATCACCGGAGCCACCGGATCAGGTTGAGGTTGTGCCTTTGCTGCCTCAGATGCCACCGGTTTTTCGATGGCCGGAGCATTCTTTTGAGGTGCTGTTGGCGGTGTCTCCTTCTGATTATCGCAGGCAGAAAGCAGAAGACTCAAACAGAGTGCGGAGTGGAGAAAATAGCGTTTCATGGACAAACCTCACAAAAAAGATGGATTTATTGAGTGATGATGGCGCCAATCACACAAGAAAGAGTATTGTATTTTTCTTCTTAGGGACTCGGAAATTACCAATGTACCTGAATTGCGACCAGATTTGGGTTAGATTTGGCTGTGCCGATTGAACAGGTAAGCGAGCACAGCGAGACTCCGAAACCGCAGGCATAATTGTGTTATGTCGAGGATTTTGTGATTAAGGCACAGTCAAAGATGGCCAAAATCTGGGAAGCAAGAGGTATATTGGTAATTTCCGAGTCCCTTACAACAGTTTTTTTTAATCATCTTCGAAAAGAAAGGCAATAAACTCAAGAATGGATTTAGCCCAAAGATTATATCCGACTTCGGTCACATGAATACTGCCAGCCTTAAAGAAAAAGAGGCCTGGCTTACCTTTCAGTTTGGTAAACATATCAAGGAAACAACAACCAGTTTGCAACGACAGAGCCTCTATCTCGTGATTAATGCGCATCATCTCTTTGATATTCAACCAGGGGAGTTGCAGGGGAAGCAGACTGTTAAGAATCACCTCGGCAGTCGGATAATATTGACTTAATCGCACCACAATTTCTCGAAGAGTTTCGATATAATTATAATCTTTAAAAAACAAATTATTGGTACCGGTCATGACCACAATAATGTTTGGATTTTTAACCTGCTTTTGAACAACGGGCAAACGAGCGAGAAGACCTTGAGCAGTTTCTCCAAAGACACTCAGGTTGATGACTTCAAAATGCGTTATTCGATGCTGCCAGTCAAAATCGGCCAGCAGAGAGTCACCGAGAAAGAGAAGTTTTCCTTGGCTCATAAGTCTGTTGGTGAATCAAAAAGAGGAAAGGATTAAGAGTTTCTATCTCTTTACACAAAAAATAATGGCCACAGAATACCATACGATACCAATGCTGCCAAAGCTTTTCTGCTCCATAAAGAACGACAGAGTCAATTTTCAGTTATCATTATGAGGAAGCAATCGTCAGGACTTACGAAGGATATGCAAAAGTTCCCAACGGCACCCTTTACCAGTGACTGCATATCCCCGAGATTCAACCTGAGAGTTTTTTCTCAATCAGTTGCAGGTCTTTCCAGGTTGCCTCCTTCATTTTTGTGATTTGAAGCAGATACGAAGGATGATAGGTAGGCATGAGCGGAATCTGTCGGCCATCAAGGGTGGTGTAGCTATGGAAGCGACCACGAAGATGGGAGAGGGAGTGAGATGCACTCGACGGGCCAAGCAAAGCACGGGTGGGAAGAATCCCCATTGTGCAGATGAGTTGCGGGGCGATCACCGCTATCTGCCGCCGCAGATATGCCAGACAACACTGAACACTGACTGCCGTATTGACGGGCTGACAGGAAGATGGCAGGCTGCACTTGAGTATATTGGTGACAAAGACATCCGTCGATGTGAGATGAATGGCCTTCAACATGTTTGCCAGCATTCGATCCTCCTCCACGCCAAAAATTATTTCCGAAGTATTTTCTATCTGTTCAGGGGCTTTCAACCACTCCCCGACGATGAGCAACCTGGCCGATGCCGCACCCCGACCAGCAACGGAGTTAGCCCGATGGGCATGGAGTTCACATGCCCGACAGTCTGTGATTTCACAACGGATATCGCCAAGGGTTTCCGTGCTAACAGCAACCGATCGAGAAACTGACACCTTTTTCGGCAGTGGAGCCTCTCTTTCCGTCTTGGCCGAGGAAATGACAGGAAGGAGAACCGGAACTTGCAAAAATTGCCGGACACCTTCATTGTGAGGATATTCCTCTATGCCCACGGCCTGATGGTATGTCAGGACAGACCGAAGCTCTCTTATAAATTCAACTGATTGCGTATTCATTTTTTTCTTCACTCAGAGAGGATTCATCGGGTATAATGGGGGCTCAAACGAGGGATTCAAGGACAGATCATGAACCATGCCCCCCTCGCTCTTCCCCATGCAAATAACAAAGGAGCACACATGCCCATCTATGAATTCAAGTGCGATGACTGCCAGCAAACTTTTGAAAGCTTAGTGCTCATTGCCTCTGCCGTTGACAGCATCCGTTGTAAACATTGTAACAGCAGCCACATAAAGAGAATTCTTTCGGTCACCAGCAACTCTTCTGGTACAAAAACGACCATTCCCGCCGGTGCCCTGTCTGGATGCTCCTCCCGTTCCGGTTTCTCCTGAGCATAGATGGCAAGGGAGCCGTGCGCTCCCTTTGCAACAATGAGGGGGATCAGGGTAGTAAGGATCTTGACGGCTTATTCTGTCTTTTTTTGTTCTTTAGGTGAAAAATCAAAGACTTTTTCATCCTTTTTTAACATGCCATGCTGTTTTCGGGCAACCTCTTCAAGGTAACGCATATCAGTGTGCAATCGCTTGAGTTCTTCCCGTAATTCTTCATTTTTTTTTGTTAACTCAACCTTTTCAGCACTGATTTCCGCCACCTCTTTTTTCTGTTTTCGCAAAAAATAGAGGCCCTTCCCCGGGGTAAAGAAGAGGGCTAAAAGAAGAGCAAACAGCAATAAAAAAGAGATACGAAGAACTTTTTTCTGCTGTAATGGCGACAAAGGAGTTGTGTATGTTCTCTTCATTTGCGTATCCTTTGATACAATAAATTGCTTCATCACTTACCATGTCACCACATTCCATTAATCACAACACTCCGATCTATCTTGTGAGTGCATGCCTTGCAGGATTGTGTAGTCGTTATGATGGTAAAATCCGTCCCGATCAAGGATGCCAGCAAAAACTGCGACAGGGGGTGTGGATTCCTTTCTGTCCGGAACAGATGGGTGGACTTTCGACCCCACGGGTTGCCGCAGATATTATTAATGGCGATGGCCATGCCGTACTTTCAGGCAGGGCCAGAGTGATAACCCGCAACGGAATGGATGTCAGCCCACAATTCATCAAAGGGGCAGAACAGTCCCTTTTGCTGGCCCAAAGCCAAGTAATAACAAGCATTTTTTTGAAAGGCGGCAGTCCTTCCTGTGGTATCTCCGACACAATCGGAGTTACCGCCGCCCTTCTTGCCCGCCACGGCTTTCATCTGGTCGAGGTGCAATAAGAAGAGCCCCTTAGGGGCCGTTAAGAAATAACCCATACTTTTTCCATTTCTTTACGGCCCCTTATGCCGTTCTTGGAGCTAAAAAGGTATGAGTTATTTTTGAACGACGGCTTAGCGCACCCGCATTAACAAAAGAATAATAATTCCTGACTCATAAAGCAAATAGAGAGGGCCGCCCATAAACAACATGTTGACAATATCGGGAGTCGGGGTCAACACAGCGGCAATAATGGCAATCAGCAACAGAGCGTAGCGACGGTTTTTTTCAAAGAAACTGCGGGGGCAGATCCCAACTCGGGCCAAAAAGACCATGAAAACCGGAAGTTCAAAGACCGCCCCAAAGCCGAGAATGAACAGTGTGACAAAATCAACAAAGCGAGTCACCGAAATCACGGCTTTGAGTTGCTCTGAGCCAAATCCCAGCAAAAATTTGATTCCCAGGGGCAGGGTCACAAAATAACAAAACAGGGCGCCCGCATAAAAAAGCAAGACGGTAAAGAACACAAAAAAGAACAAGGAAGCCCCTTGCACCCCAAAGGGTTTGCCCAAGGCCCGCCAGAAAACCGCCAATATCCACGGCATCAGAACGAACATGGCCACAAAAGCTGCCAGTTTCACATGGGCAAGAAAGGGGCCGGCTACCGTGAAGAAATAGAGTTTTCCCGAAAGATGGTGCTGAACGATTCGGAGCAGATCTGGGCTGAGAAAAAAGACCGTCAGGGTACTGAGAATAATCCCAAGCCCCAAAGTTCGCACCGTCGTGCGCAGCTCACCAGCAAAGATGAGCGCTTTATTCATGACGGGGCGGTGTGTATCACTTATTCCAGTTTGCATTCAAGTTGACTCCGAGGAGGCAAGCACATGGCGACGGAACAGTACAAGGAGTACGATGAGGAGCCATGCAGTGCAGCCGACAAAGGTGCCAGCGTGAATACGAAATGGAGTGACAATCTTCATCTCCCCTTAACTTGCGGCAACAACATCCGTTTCCGGGTCATCCGTTCCGACTTCCATTCTTCCCGCTTCAGGCCTTCCTGGTAATTCTTTACGGGACCGTTCTCGTTCTTCCTTATGGAAAAGAATCTCGTTATCAGCTGGTTTTAGGCTCGGATCAGCGGTGATATCCACAGAGAGGTGATGTTTCTTCTCTAGGTCAATCAGCTCCTGTCGTTTATTATTGAGCAGATAATGGGCCACCGCCTGAGGGAAACGGCATTCAACCCTGGCGACTGTCTTACGGCTGGCGCCGGTCTGGATACGACGGAGATAAAAGAGGGCCAGAGTCTCAACCGACCGTACCACGCCCCGCCCCAGACAATGTGGACAGACTTGATAATTCAGGGCCTCAACCGGTGCCCCTAATTTTTGCCTGGAAATCTGCATCAGGCCAAATTTAGAAATGCGGCTGATATCAGCCTTGGCCTTGTCGCGCTTCATGGCGACCTTGACTTGTCGTTCCACCTCGCGAATGTTTTTTTGACTGCGCATATCAATGAAATCAACGACAATCAATCCGCCCAGATCCCGCAACCGCAGTTGACGGGTCAATTCAACGGCGGCCTCCATATTGGCCTTGAAGATGGCATCCTCAAAATTCTGGCCCTTGCCGGTGGATCCGGAATTAACATCAATGGCAACCAGGGCCTCAGTGGGATCAATAACAATGGAGCCACCCGAGGGGAGAAAGACCTGAGGTTGATAAATGGATTCAATCTGATCTTCAATATTGTACTGATTGAAGATCGGCCTGGCCCCCTTGTGCAGTCTCACTTTGGTGTTCTTTTGTTTGTCCGGAAGCATGTCAATGAAATCCTGCACCTTTTCCATGGCCGCCAGGTCATCCACCAATATCTCCTTGATTTCAGGATCGAAATGCTCTCGCAAGAAGCGCAGCACACAGTCATGATCTTGATAAATCAACCCCACTCCGGTCATCGTCTGCCCTCTTCCCTTAATTTCTCCCCACAATTTCAGAAGATAGGAGACATCCTTGGACAGCGAATGCTCATTAAGATCAACACTGGCGGTGCGGACAATCCAGCCAATGCCTTCGGGAATCTCCAGCCCATCCATAATCTCACGAAGTGTGGATCGCTTCTCTTCGCCGGAGATTTTTCGTGAAATTCCCGAGGAATCAGAGCCGGGCATGAGCACCACGCATCGTCCAGGCAGGGAGAGGTAGGTCGTCATGTTGGCCCCTTTGTTCCCCACCTCTTCCTTGACCACCTGTACCAGCATCTCCTGACCCCGCTCCAGCACCTCGTTGATATTGAGTTTTTTCCACTGGTGCTGTTCAATCAGCTTCAGGGTTTTGTCACTGACATCGTTTCGATAATACTCGGGATGAATTTCGCTGAACGGGAGGAAGCCATTTTTATCTGGCCCATAATCAATAAAGGCGGCCTGGAGATTGGACTCAACAGCGACAATTCGGGCCTTGTAGATATTACTTTTGGTGTGCTCCCGAGCGACGGTGGAAACATGAAGAAATTCGAGACGGCCATCCTCAAGCATGGCGATGCGGCATTCTTCCGGCTCTTCGGCGTTAATCAGTAGACGAAGAACCGTATTTTTAACAATTTTTTCATCATCAACATCGGGAACCTCATCGTTGTCATCATCATGGGAGAAACGAGTGGGGCGAGAAGGACGATCGCTCTGTACGGTCAGAGATTCTGGTTGCGCCTGATCGTGATCAGCTTCAGCCACAACTTCTGTCGCTGATTTTTTCTTACGGCGGGGTCGTGACGGTCGTTTACGGGGTGATGATGATGGTGTTGCTTCGGTATCTTCCTGTGCCGGTGCCGACTCAACAACCGTATCCGCGCCATCTTCGAGCCCAACTGATGCTTTTTTGTGTAAAGGCTCAATCATCAAGACGACATCTGACAACGAGGAACTTCCAGATTCAGGGGAAAGAGTGCCCTCAGTTTCACCTGCCTCTACCACCAGAGTTTTTTTCCGGGGAGGACGGCCTGGGCGTTTTTTGGGGACTGCGACAACAGAATCGGGGACGGCATCGGCGTCAACAACGGGGAAAACAAGTCCCCCTTCAACTTCCGCTGGAGGTGTAGGCAGCTCTTCTTTTTTCTTCCGTGGCCGGCTTGGGCGTCGTCCCTGTTTTTGTGGGGATACAACCGCCTCTGGCTCTGTGCCAACAGCAAGAGCCTGTTGATCGTCGGCGCCTTCCGGCGTACTCTTTTTTACCACTCGTTTCCTGCGAGCACCGCCGCTGGCGACCTTCTTTTTTTCTTCCAGTTCAGCTTGTATCTCTGTGACCGGAACGTGTTCTGATTCGGTTTGCTTTTCAGTCATTCTTTCTTCCTTTATCCAGTATCCTCTGTCAAAAATTGACGAAAATACCAGATACAACACGATGTCAAGCCCTCTATTTTACAGGGATTGATATCAAAAATAATGAGGAGCCACTACAGCAGAAGCTGACACCTTTCATGGGAGGAATACTGCTACATGGCAGTTCTCCCATCAACTTTCTCAGCAGTATGCACAAATCCCTGCACACGACTGAACGCTCTATTATTACCGAGGCCCTTAAGACTGGGCTACTCGTTGATAAAACTCTTTTTCATTATGAACAATTTTTTCCACCCGCCCGTCAGCCATCAACGACTGGAGGCAGGTCGTGGTCAATGCAATGTCATTGACAAACAAGGCCTTATCGATCTCAACCAGAGGGCAGGGCCGCCGCTGGAGCAAGGCCGCCATCTCTTCAGCCAAGGCTACTGGCTGCCGCTGTCCACGGGCTGCTTCTTTTTTGGCAATAGCCTGAAAATCCACGAGAATATCCACCTGACCATCATAGCCTTCAGCCATTATCACTGCGGCCTGTTGCATCTTTTCAGGGCTTACCGCTCGGGCCCTCTCATCCATTGGCGGGCGGGCCACCGTATTGAGCTGCACTCGGGTCGGCTGAATCGTGCGTACCGCTCCCTGCAAAGCGAGCAGGTCTTCAAGACTGTCATTCATATCCTTGACCAAGAGGATCTCCAGCCAGACCTCACCCTTAAATTCATGGCTGAAAAGCGCAAGCCCAGCAATTATCTGCTCAAGATTGAGCCCCTCGGCGGGCTGATTGACCCGCTCAAAGCTCTCTTGCCTGGCCGCATCAAGAGAGGGAATCACAATGTCAGCAGCCGATACTGCCATCCGGACTTCAGGGTCAGAAAAAAGGGTGCCATTGGTGAGAATGGCCACGGGCTTATCGGTCTTGGCCTTCAAATATGCAATAATTTCTTGTAGTCCACTGTGCAGAGTTGGCTCACCCATGGCGGTCAAGGTAAAGACATCAATGGGACGACTGCCAGTTCCCTGGGCCAGCACTTGATCAATCTCCTGCAAAATATCGGCCGTAGGGATGAACTCCTTGCGTTCGCAGGTCAGCTCAGTGGTGGGACCAACCTCACAATAGACACAATTTAAGGTGCAAATTTTGGGGGGGAGCAGGTCTATTCCCAGAGAATAACCAAGTCGCCGTGAATAGACCGGGCCAAAAAGATATTTCATGTTTTTCAATATGTTACAGACTGGATCATAACTCCAAATTTGCCGGTGGCAATGATACCAGTAACAGGTTGCTGATGATCGAGCATATATTTTGCTGAATAATTCCTCTAAGTTGAGCCTCTTGCAAAATGAAGATTTTCGCTCAAGATCGAGGCATGCGAAAAATTTTACCGCAGGCATATAGTTGATATTCCGAGGATAAAATTTTGAGCATAACGAAAAGATTGGGCGAAAAGATCATTTTGCAAGAGGCTCAATTGTAATTGTCCTGCATATAATAAACAATAAGCCCTCATTATCAAGGGAAATCGTCATTCATGCAGGACGAATTCGTCCCAACTCACTTACCTTGCGATTTCAACAGCTTATCATACATTCTGAGCAAAGCCTTCCATGTATGACAGAGTGTTCTTTATCCATTCACAGAAATGGTACTGGGCATTTCTCAAAAAGGGGCTTTCCTTGACAGAGAAACGGGGAAAATGTAGAATTTTTTATGGATCAATTATGATCTATAGGTTGCGCTTTTTCTTATTTTTCCGGGGAGGTTCTCATGGTAAAAAAAGATGTGCAGAAATTACTGGCTAGTCTTGGTGTGGCAGGCTTAATTACTGCTGGTGGCGTCTCCACTCCTGGAGTTCAGGCCGCAAGTGGCAGTGGCTGAGGTGGCAGTAAAGACAGTGCCGTGAGCACTGCGCCAAAAAAAGTTGAAGACAAGGCCGTTGAGGAAGGGGTGAAGGCTGTTGAGGCGACTCAGACAGGGAAAGAGGCTGTTGAGGATAAAACTGCTGAGGCGAAGAAGGCTGCTGAAGATGCGACAAAACCAAAATCCAAAAAAGCGGCTATTGAGGGTTGTTGAGATGCTCCAATTTTTTTTATTTTTTAGGATTCACCGCCTGTGATCGATTACAAAACAGCGTTAAAGAAAGCCGACAACCTATAGGATTGTCGGCTTTCCTTCTTTTCACGATCCTCTTTCGGAATGGTTCCTTGTGATGACTCACCCAGCTCAAGACCTGCATTCTTTCTATCCCATCAGCGCTCTTTTTTTACCTCCTGATTTCAAGCTTGAGAGCATGAGCGAGCTTGCTGATGCGATACGAAAATCTCCTGTATTGCACCACGAGCGCCCATATCTTGCTGATCTGGCAAAGCTTGAGCATATCCGCTCTCTGGTTTCTTTAGCACCGCTTCCCCAGGACAAGGTCTCAGACTGGGTGGTCAATCCTTCTCTGGAGCTTGTGCCTGTTCACTGGCTCAAGCTCCCCGCATTTTTAGATGATCAGGTCATCAATATTCCTGAGAGAGGTGATGAATGGGTGTTGATCTGGAAGCACCCCGCAAGTCGGCTCGTACAGATATGCCCCGCTTCCGGACATGATCTTCTTGCCCTGAAAATTGTCTCCGAAGGCCTTCGAATACGGGATGCGGCCTGGGAGGGCAAGGTGACAACTGGTCACATCAATGACATTTTAGCCTCGGCTGTACAGCGAGGTATCCTGCTTGCGCCCCCTTCCCGTCTGGAGCGGGACGAGACTTTCCCACGGGGGACGGGCATTGATCCACACTTTTTTTCAAGCCCCACCTTTACCCTTCAATGGCACATTACCCAAGCCTGTGACCTACACTGTCGGCACTGTTACGATCGCAGTGAACGCGCAACTCTGGAGCTGTCACAGGGAATCAGGGTGTTGGACGATCTGTATGATTTTTCCGCCACGCATTTCGTTTCTACCCAGGTGTCGTTTACCGGTGGCAATCCTCTTCTCTATCCCGATTTCAACGCCCTCTATAAAGAATCATCTGATCGAGGGTTTATGACCGCCATTTTGGGCAATCCTATGCCCAAAAAACAGATTGAAAAGATGCTTTCCATTCGCAAACCTGAATTTTATCAAGTAAGCTTGGAGGGTTTACGCGATCACAACGATTATATTCGTGGTTCCGGCCATTTTGATCGCACCCTTGATTTCCTTGATCTTTTGCGGGAACTGGGCATCTATTCCATGGTTATGCTCACCCTGACCCGCAACAATCGAGACCAGGTCTTGGAACTGGCTGAACTGTTGCGGGAGCGAGTGGATCTCTTTACCTTTAACCGTCTGGCCATGGTTGGTGAGGGTGCGGCTCTGGCCTCGGTTACCCCTGAAAATTTCCCCGCATTTTTGCAGAGTTATCGGCAGGCCGCCGAGAAGAATTCCTGCATAGGGCTAAAAGATAACCTGTTCAATCTGCGGCATCATGAGCAAGGGCTCATCGTGAATGGCGGCTGTACCGGATATGGTTGTGGCGCCGGATTTAATTTTCTCTCGCTCCTGCCCGATGGTGAGGTCCATGCCTGTCGCAAACTGCCCTCGCTGATTGGCAATGCGTATCAGCAAACACTGGATGAAATATATCATGGCCCGCTGGCCCAGCAGTATCGACTGGGAACGGCGGCCTGCCGGGAGTGCCCGATCAGGCCGGTTTGCGGGGGCTGCCTGGCGGTATCCCATGGCTATGGCCTCGATATTTTCCAGGAACGGGACCCGTATTGCTGGAAAGATAAGAAAAAATAAATTCTGGTCGATGCCTGCTGCCGACCCCGCAAAAACTAACCGCTTCCATAGATCGTAACCATGAATTTCCTTGATCTTACCGATAAATATATTGTTGTTTTTGGGCTGGCCAATAAAAAGTCTGTTGCCTGTGCCATTGCCCGTACCTTGATTGAGGAAGGGGCCCGGGTGCTCCTCGTGGTTCGTTCATCGGCCCGACAGGAAACGGCGGCGACCCTGTTTCCCGTATGCCCCTGCTTTGTCTGCGATGTGGAAGACGAGGCCCAGATTATAGGGGTTGCCGCCCGGATTGCGGCAGCCATTGACGCCGAGGGTGGCGGCCGTCTGCATGGACTGGTGCACTCCATCGCCTTTGCCAATTATTCTCAAGGATTACAGCCATTTCATGCTACTTTGAAGCGGGATTTCCTGCAGGCCGTGGATATTTCCTGTTTTTCACTCATTGCCATCTGTAACCATTTTCAGCATCTTCTGGCCAGCAAAGCCTCGGTGGTCACCATCTCCATTTCCACCACCCGCATGGCCGCTGAAAATTACGGTTATATGGCCCCCATCAAGGCAGCCCTCGACTCCTCCCTCTGCTTTCTGGCCAAGAGTTTCTCGGCGTTTTCCGAAATCCGCTTTAACGCGGTTGCTCCGGGACTGCTGAAAACCTCTGCCTCAGCGGGCATCCCTGGCTTTGTCGAGAGTTATCTCTTTGCCGAGCAGGCCATTCTCCGTAAAAAATCCCTGCAAACCAAAGAAGTTGCCAATACCGCCGCTTTCCTTCTTTCAGAGCGCTCATCAGGCATCACCGCCCAGACCCTGGTAGTGGATGCCGGCATGGGAATCAACTACTTTGATAAAGAGATTACAGGAAAGGTGGTCGGATAAGGAGAGCTTGCAAGATTGAAAGGGCATTGAAGGCATTGTTAAAAACAAATAAACGGGAGTATTCGTGAATATCATATTGGATACCAACATATTGCATCAAGAAGGACTTGGGTCACGGAATATGCAATTACTATATAGACTCTCTGCATCAAATAAAATCACCGTTTATATTCCAGATATCGTCAAACATGAATATCTAACTCTACTTTGTCGTGCGCCGTGGCAAGGCGCTGTTTTTCAGCGGGTGCGAATCCCGCCCGGTAACTTTCGTTCCGACC
>DYDK01000232.1 GCA_020717935.1 Desulfocapsa sp. | reverse complement strand
CTCTCCGATATCCCGGCCTTTGCCGCCGCTGTTACCTGCCTCTTTCCTGCTTCTCGTGTCTGCATATATACCACGACCTGTTCTGATTTAATGGCTTTCCCTGACATCGAAATCCTCCTCTGTTAAAAGTGATTGTAATGCCAGATTTTACCATAACGAACCGGCCAAGGTAATTGTCATCTACCGGCCAAGATAATTGTCACCTAATAGTCTGGCAGTATCACGGCACAATCTCCTGATCATGTCCGTCAGTTTGGTTGGGGCGGCAATCATATTTTTTATTATTGTCTTTTTTCTCCATCAAAAGATGATTGTGCCATTGGGGAGTTTTATTGAGCTTCTCCGTCGGATAACACGATTGTTGGCTGGAATGCGTGGGCAACAAGTAGCTGAAGACGAAGATATGCTTCAGCTTGACATCATGGCGAATACACGAACAGATGAAATAGGCGTAGCAGCCGATGCGGTAAGAATGTTGATTACCCGCTTGCGAGAGCTTTCTCTCTTCCGACAGACCATTGAAGCTGATGAAAGAACGGAAGATATTTATGCTCGTCTTGCTCAGATATTTGAACACAAACTGGGATTGGAACGGTTTGTTATTTTTGAACAATTGGAGCAAGATGCAGCATCAATGGCACCAGTCTATTGCAACCCTCCTGAACTTGCACCGGAGTTGCCAGAGTTTGCGGTTGGGGAACATTGTCGTGCAAAGCGAACAGGGCTGATAATTACCTCGTTGGAAACCTCTTCTATCTGCAAGGAGTATCCGTTTGCAGATCTTATGGATCATATCTGTATTCCCATGATCGTTGGTGGTCATGTTATTGGAATTGTTCAGTTTCTTTTTCCTCTTTATATGTCAAAGAATATGCAGCATGTTAAAAACATGGCTGTGGAAGAAGCCAGATATTATATTGCCGAAGCTCTTCCCGTGCTTCAAACTAGGCATTTGATGAAAAAACTGGGGGATATGGCCACGAAAGACCCGCTGACCGGTCTTTATAACCGTCGTTATTTAGATTCGATTATTGAACAAATAATTGCTGGGGTGGTTCGCAGGAAGAGTACTATTGGAGTTTTGATGTGTGATATTGACCACTTTAAGAGAGTGAACGATCTTTTTGGCCATGAAACGGGTGATTTTGTACTCATACAGTTGGCAAGGATTTGTCAAACTTGTGCCCGAGACGCTGATCTGGTGATTCGTTATGGCGGTGAAGAATTTTTGATCCTTCTTCCTGACTGTGATGAGGCTTGTGCAGCAGTTTTTGCAGAACGAATCAGAATCACGGTGGAGGCTCATAAGGTTCATACGCCTAATCGAACGCTTCAGCAGACGATAAGCATAGGTGTTGCTGAATTTTCTCACGCAACAAATAAAACGATCTGGGAAATCATTAAACTTGCAGATATTGCTCTTTATCAAGCGAAAAATAATGGCCGGAATCAAATTCTCGTCTGTCAGGATAATACTGTGTCAACTGAGAGTTGAAAAATAGAAATAAGAAATGACAGTTGGCTTTGTGTTTTGTGCATTTATGGCAAATGGAATCGGTTGATCTGCAACACATCGTGATTCATGATAAGATGGATGACGGGGTAGATGGGTCGTAAAGGGTTTGCAGGTCGGTTTTTATCGAGTCCGTAGTGGTAAGGCGAACGGTAGAATATAACAAGTCAATCTTGAGCAAAACAGACTTATATTATCAGTAGGTACTATTTTAAAGGCTGTTTTTGAAGCATTTAATATTTCCGTTCGCCCAAATAAAAAAGAATATTTATGACGAAACGGGCTTGAGGAAAAATCAAGAGTAGGGTATAAGATTGTATCTTTTCCGCACCAGTAGCTCAGCTGGATAGAGCAACGGACTACGAATCCGTAGGTCGGGGGTTCGAATCCCTCCTGGTGCACCAATAAAATCAAGGGGTTAAGCGTTTTTCGCTTAACCCCTTGATTCTTCAAGGCGCGTATAGGAGCGTTTTGGCGCATTGACCTTTTCTCAAAAAATAATTTTTTAATACCCAACCCCAAAGAAATATATAACAAAATGGACAGGGAACCAACTGTAAAGATTGATTAGTGCCTCATGCCCTGTCCTTTACCCATATTTCCGCTGGACACCGGAGTTATGGGACGCAGGAGGTGGATGTCCGAGGGCAATCAGGCGAGAAAAGCCGCCAGCCAAAAGCGACATGTCACCAACAACGCATCTCACCGAGCTTTACCCTCTGTTTTTTTTACACCATGACCAACCTCCTTTATATGTTGTGGCCACACTATGCCCTCCCCTCTGTGTCAATGTAAGCGAGACACATCACTATGCAAAAATTAGTGTAGGGCGGCCAGGAGTTTCACCATGAAAAACGAAGCCAACAATCAAGATATCGGGAATCAAATGCCAGAGAGTACAGCCACGCTATCCCTTCCTGTCAGGCCCGATCCTGAGGTATCGGCGAGCAAGGCCAGGCGGAAATTTACCGCTCAATACAAATTACGCATCTTGACCGAGGTTGACCGATGCGTAGAGGATGGCCAAATTGGAGCTATCCTGCGTCGAGAAGGTATTTATCATTCCAATATCA
>DYDK01000017.1 GCA_020717935.1 Desulfocapsa sp. | reverse complement strand
AACAAATGTCCAAAAAAAATGACGCTTTTGGCATGTTGTTTACGAGGTCTGTACAAAGAGACGAGCAGTCGTCATTTGACAAGGAAAAAATCCCCCTTGAAAATTTCATGAATAACCTAAGGATAAACCGACAAAGACGGTGCCATCCTTTACGATTCCTGCTTCACATGCACCTGGCTGAGCTGTTCGGAAGAAAATTTCTTGCGAATTCGCTTCATGGCCGCATTGATCTCGGCTGTGGGGTAGTCTGTCAGTACCTGCACCGATCGATCCTCATAAGCGGTAATCACAAACTCCCGATTCTCAATAGCAAAGGTATGACTCCACTCAGCTTCGATGGTCTCGGGATTCTGATCAATGGGTGCAGTCAGGGCCACCCCGCCCCGTGCCAGTTGCACTCCGTCACCATCGGTCATTTCGAGAAGCCAGGCATCACCGGCAACCGTGGAAAAGAGAATAAAAACACCCAGCTCTCTAAATGTCTGTTTTCTTTCTACTGCCGCCTGCTGAACCAGCTCAATTTCGTAGGCCAGAGAGATTTTCAAGGCCTGTGCCGAACTCCTCAAGGCAAGCCCAGCCTGCTCTTTTGGCAGACAGCATCGCTTAAATTTCCTGCCACTTCCACAACGACACTGTTCATTGCGTCCTATCTTGGCCATAATCACACCTTTTCTCTTCTCTTATTATTCTTACGAGCACTTGCTATATCCACACTGATGGCATGTTTCACACCCTTCTTCAAAGATCAGTTGACCTTGACATTCGGGACAGACGCTAGCAAAACCGTATTGCGTTCCTGCCATAAAAGATTTGAACAACTTGCTCAACTGTGCAGGAAGATCTAACATGTGGCCGCTGGAACGGTCAAGCTGTTTAATAATCTCGCTGGCCGGAATGTTAAAACGCAGGGCCAGGGACACTAAACGACAGGTGGTCGTCCACATGGTTGACTTATCTTTGAGATCGACGCGATTGTCAAAGGGGAACTTGGCAAAGACCTCCATTGGCTTCTCATTTTCATCAAAACAGACAATGATGTACACCGATTTTTGATCTTGATCCTTGAGGCGATACCGTTTGGCATTGAGGGTATCTGGCAGGTTTTTCTTGACCATACCGTCACAGGAAACCACTGCGACCTGCTCGGAAGACGATGATCCTTTAATATTGAGCACTTGCGAGTCCCGTGAACCATCACGATACACGGTCAGGCCCTTGCACCCCAATTGATATCCCAGCAGGTAGGACAATTTCACCTCTTCACGGGTGGCATTATTGGGCAGATTAATAGTTTTGGAGATGGAAGAATCAACCCCACTCCGTTGCAACACCCCCTGCATCTGAATATGATCCTCGGGCTTGATATCCTGGGCAGTGCGAAACACCTCCTGCCAATGCTCTGGAATCTCGTCGTGCCCAATAACCGTTCCGCTGTCAGCGACCTTACCCATTAAGCTTTCCGAATAAAACCCCTCTCGTTTGGCCACTTGTTCAAAATACTTATTCACCAAAATCAAGCGGTCTCCATCCATTACATGCTTGATCATGACAATGGAGAAATAAGGTTCACACCCCGAGGCACAGTCGGCAATCATGGAGACCGTACCAGTCGGCTGGATTGAGGTCAAGGCCGCATTGCGACGGGCACGATACCCATTGATGGCCGGATCGTAGGCTGGAAAGGCCCCTTTCTCAACGGCAAGCTGCGCAGAGCATTCTTCAGCGGTATCACGGACAAACTGCATTACCTGGGCAGCCAGATACCGGCCCTCCTCACTGCCATACGGGATACCCATTTGAATCAACATATCATGCAGACCCATGATCCCGAGGCCAATTTTTCTGGTCTTCAGAGTCATCTCTTCAATTTCGGGAATGGGAAAACGATTACAGTCAATCACCTTGTCAAGAAAGACTGTGGCTAGGCGAACAACTTCTTTCAGCCGGTCATAATCAACCTTAACCGCCCTGACCTTCCCGTTGCTTCCTCGTTGCTCACTGTCATCAATAACAAAATTGGCAAGATTGATAGAGCCCAGGTTGCAACTTTCATATGGCAAGAGCCATTGCTCTCCACAAGGATTGGTGGCCTCAAAATCACCCAGTTGCGGGGTCATGTTGGCACGATTGGCAGCATCAATAAAGAGCACCCCTGGCTCACCATTATGCCAGGCAAGATCAATGATTTTATTAAAGACACTGCGAGCATCCAAACTGGCTACGACCGCATCGGTAGCCGGTTCGATCAGATTATACTCAACCCCTTCTTCCACCGCTACCATGAAGGCATCGGTGATCGCCACACTGAAATTGAAATTGTTAAACTTGTTTTGATCCTCTTTGGCACAAATAAACTCCATAATATCAGGATGATCAATACGCAAAACCCCCATATTAGCGCCCCGCCGCTTCCCACCCTGTTTGATAGTTTCAGTGGCGGCATCGAAGACGGCGGCAAAGGAAAGGGGCCCAGAGGCAACCCCTTGGGTTGAACGCACCGAGGCATTTTTAGATCGAAGTCGAGAAAACGAATATCCTGTGCCGCCGCCAGTTTTATGCACCAAGGCCCCATTACGAATGGCCGTGAAAATCCCGTCCATGGAATCAGCGATAGGTAAAACAAAGCAGGCCGACAACTGACCAAGATCCGTACCAGCATTCATCAGGCAGGGAGAGTTGGGAAGAAAATCGAGGTGATAAATCAAACGAAAAAAATCCTCCTCTTGCTGGAATTGGGCCTCCGATGCATCTGAACGAGACGGATGAGCAGGTTTTCCGTGAATACCTCCCCAGGCCACCCCGCCAGCTACTCGGTGACAGAGAGTTTCCCAGGTTTCCATTGGCTGTCCGCTATCATCTTTCAAATAATATCGTCGAGACAGAACGGTCTCAGCAGTAGCGGTCATTTTCTGCTCGGTGTGATCGGGGGTCATAATACTTCTACCTCATGGTGTATTATAGTATCAAAGGGTCAAAAAACAGACTTTTCGTAACCACTGACAATTGACGCCCCACAAAGAAGAGTCGCCTTCTTTTCGGACCGTGCAAGCAGCCGCACGCAGCTCTCAATGATCGTCCAACAAAAAAAACTTATATACCATCCTTGCACCATTACTCAAGGAGAATCTACAACAGGTTGTAGTTAAGAGAGAATCGTCCCCGACAAGTCCCTTATTCTGCAAGGAAAAATATCCATAAAAAATGTAAAAATGAAACACGGACAACGCATCCCTCAATAAATACCTGAGCCTGACAACAAGAGGCAAATAAGCAAAAAAAAAGGGCCTCACCATGAGGCCCTTTTTTACTGCCATTTATAGCCTGTTTTTGCTCCTCACTCAAAAAAAGTAAGGAGCAAAAACAGCTTGTCTTTCAAGAAAAACGCCAGAATTACATCATCCCGCCCATTCCACCCATGCCGCCCATACCGCCTGGAGGCATACCCATTCCACCACCAGCCGCACCCTTCTCTTCAGGCATATCGGCAATGACACACTCGGTAGTCAGCAGCATCCCTGATACCGAAGCGGCATTTTGCAGGGCTGTACGGGTTACTTTGGCCGGATCAATAACACCGGCAGCAATCAGGTCTTCGTACTGCTCCGTGGCGGCATTAAAGCCATTGGCGCCTTGCAGGCCCTTTACATGCTCAACAATCACCGAACCTTCACGGCCAGCATTGTTGGCAATCTGGCGAATCGGCTCTTCCAGAGCACGACGCAGGATATTTTTGCCAAGCTCCTGCTCACCAGGAAGCACCAAGGTGTCCAGGGCTTTGAGGCAACGCAGATAAGCTACGCCGCCACCAGGAACCACTCCTTCCTCAACAGCAGCACGAGTGGCGTTCAGGGCATCTTCCACGCGTGCCTTCTTCTCTTTCATCTCCATCTCGGTGGCAGCGCCGACATTGATCACGGCCACGCCGCCAATCAGTTTGGCCAATCGCTCCTGCAATTTTTCTTTATCATAATCGGAGGTAGAATCTTCAATCTGAGTCCGAATCTGTTTCACCCGCGCCTCAAGTTTTACCTTGTCACCCGCGCCATCAACGATGGTGGTGTTGTCTTTGCTCACCACGACTCGTTTGGCAGTGCCGAGATCAGCTAAGGTGACATTTTCAAGCTTAATCCCTAAGTCTTCGGTCACAACCTGACCGCCGGTAAGAATAGCAATATCCTCAAGCATAGCCTTACGGCGATCACCAAAGCCCGGGGCCTTGACAGCAGCTACATTCAGGGTGCCACGAAGCTTATTGACCACGAGGGTCGCCAGGGCTTCGCCATCCACATCCTCGGCCACGATAAAGAGACCACGACCCATCTTGGCAACAGATTCAAGTACGGGCAGCAAATCCTTCATGCTGGAGACCTTTTTCTCAACAATGAGAAAATAAGGATCTTCCATATTCACTTCCATGCGGTCGGCATCGGTGACAAAGTATGGGGAGAGATAGCCGCGATCAAACTGCATACCCTCGACTACATCCAAGGTTGTGTCCATGGATTTTGCCTCTTCCACAGTGATCACGCCTTCCTTGCCAACCTTGTCCATGGCCTCGGCAATGATATTGCCGATGGTCTCATCACTGTTGGCAGAGATGGTGCCGACCTGGGCAATCTCTTTCTGCTCTTTGGTGGGAGTAGCGATTTTCTTGAGCTCGTCAACAATGGCGGCAACGCTCTTGTCAATGCCGCGTTTGATCTCCATAGGATTGCCACCGGCAGCAACCAGCTTCACGCCTTCGGTATAAATAGATTGAGCCAGAACGGTAGCGGTGGTGGTGCCATCGCCAGCGACATCCGAGGTCTTGGATGCGACTTCACGAACCATCTGTGCGCCCATGTTTTCAAACTTGTCGGTAAGTTCAATCTCTTTGGCCACGGTGACACCGTCTTTGGTGATGGTGGGTGCGCCATAAGACTTCTCAATCAGGACATTGCGACCCTTGGGGCCAAGGGTTACCTTTACTGCATTTGCCAGAGTATTAACCCCAACGAGAATGGACTCGCGGGCCTTTACACCGTATTTAATATCTTTTCCAGCCATTATTATTCTCCTTTGATATTCAGTCAGATCCCATTTGACAGGGAACAGTTGCTTATACCCATTCCTGACAGTTCGTTACTCAACAATACCCATGATGTCATCTTCACGCATGATCATGTAATCAACACCGTCAAGCTTAACATCGGTACCACCATACTTGGAGAAAAGAACGCGATCCCCAACCTTTACCTGCAAGACAACACGGTCACCCTTGTCGTTCACTTTGCCAGGACCTACGGCGATCACTTCACCTTCGGCGGGTTTTTCTTTGGCGCTGTCAGGAATAATGATTCCACCTGCGGTCTTGGTTATTTCTTCCAACCTCTTCACCAGAAGACGATCATTCAATGGACGAATCTTCATGTATTTCCTCCTACACGATTGTAATTAAAGATTGGGCATCCGCCCCCTACCATTAACCAAAGGGATGTCAATAACACAATGAGCACCCCCAAAACTGAGCAAAACTATAAGCCAGCTTTTCTAAAAATCAAGGGGCGGATGCCAAAAAAACATCTGCCCCTTGATGAAAACGCTACTCTATTCTGAGCTGACAACTCTTATCCAACCCTCGTTATCCACTTGAAGGGGTCTTCCTGCTGGCCATTCTGAATTGCCTGCAATTCGTCAAAAAGCCGCTGGGCAAGGGGGCCTGTTGTTCCATTATTTACCAGGTATTTCTGATCCTGATAACAGAACTCACCCACTGGGGAAATAACTGCCGCCGTGCCGGTGCCAAAAGTCTCTTGCAACGAACCATCATTACTGGCAGCAATGACCTCATCAATGGTGATGAGCCGTTCCGCAACCTTCACCCCCCATTTAAGGGCAAGCTGAATAACCGAATCTCTGGTGATACCAGGTAAAATTGACCCCCCCAGGGGCGGGGTAATGAGCTCATCATTAATTTTGAAAAAAATGTTTGAGGTTCCAACCTCTTCGATAAATTTCCGGTCACAAGCATCGAGCCATAAGACCTGAGTATATCCTGCCTTATGTGCCTCCTCAGCCGCCATGATACTGGCGGCATAATTCCCAGATGTTTTGACATGGCCCACCCCCCCCTTGACCGCCCGTACATACTTATCAGTGACGAAGATTCTGGTTGGGCTGAATCCTTCACGATAATAAGCCCCAACCGGACTCATGATAATAAAGAAAAAATATTCTCCGGCGGGCCGCACACCAAGAGCAGGCTCAACAGCAATCATGGTGGGACGAATATACAATGTCGCTCCTGGCACTGTCGGGATCCAGTCACGATCAAGATAGACCAGGGCCTTCAAACCCTTGAAAACCTTTTCAACGGGCAAACGGGGCATACACATTCGTAAGGCTGAACTGTTCATTCGCTCAAAATTATCCCGTGGACGAAAAAGAAAGACTTGACCATTGGTATTTTTGTAGGCCTTCAGCCCCTCAAAAATTGCCTGTCCATAATGAAAAACCATGGCCGCCGGATCGAGGATAAAAGGCTGATACGGGCAGACCTTTGCATCATGCCACCCCTTCTGGCGATCCCATTTCATTAAAAACATATGATCGGTAAAATGCCCCCCGAACCCAAGACTCTCCTGAGCAGGCTTGACCTTCAGTTGCGCCGGGCCTGCTTTCTCCAGCCCTATTTCCATATTTTCCCACATGATAACCCTCTATTGTTTTCGAGTTCCTTCAACCCAACAAGAAAAGAATACGATATACCCACAAATTCAGCTTTCAGTGCATTTCTCTTTGCTTCGACCAAATTAAACTCTATAGTGAAAGATATTTTTATGGATATCAACCCTAACCCCGAAAAACAGGATAAATGACTTTCTCGCTTCACTTTTATGAAGCCGTATTGGATTACCTTTCTCGCCGAAAAATTGCAACTTGATTTCGCTTTTTTCCCCCTTTCTTTGCCCCATTTTTCATTCATTATGAATCAGAATCAGCCCCCCCAAACGAGCGATATTCTCCATCCATACACCCTGGAGTCCCGCTACTTCCTGCTTCTTTTTTTGGTTTCCACCCTCTTTCTGGGGCGTATCCTCTGGCCGTTCTGGTCTATTCTGGTGCTCTCTTTTCTTTTAGCCAGCCTGTTCCGGCCCCTCTATCTGTTTTTAAGCAGAAATCACCTCTCGCCGCCATTTGCTTCCATTCTTACCTGTGCCTTCATCTTCTTTCTGGTCTTTATTCCTTTGTTGCTGTTCATTGGTGCCCTGTCGAACGAGGCCCTCAGTCTGTATCAATGGGGACGAGACAGTGGTATTGGGATAAAAGCACAAACCTTTCTCCAAGAAAATCCCATGGCGGCAAAGTTACAGGCTTACCTTCATGGACTTGGCATTGATCTTGAGCCAACCCAACTCACCGATACCCTGTCCTCGTTGGTCAAAACCGGCGCCCTTTTTCTCTATAATCAGGCCAGCTCCTGGGCCGCCAATATTTTACAGTTTCTTGCCCTCTTTATCATGATGATCCTTATCATCTTCTTTCTGCTGATAGACCAGGAACGATTCATTGCCTTTCTTATCCGCCTGTCACCGCTTCCTGACCATGAAGATCAACTGCTGCTGGCAAAATTTGAAGAGACCGCTAACGCCCTGCTCAAGGGCAATCTGATTGGCGGTGTCATTCAGGGAGTGATTGCTGGATCGGCCTTTGCCATCCTCGGACTTAAATCTCCTCTGCTCTGGGGCTGTGTCATGGCAGTGGTCGGCTTTCTTCCCATTGTCGGTATCGGCCTGGTTGTCATTATCCCAACGGCCCTCTTTTTAGGGATGAATGGGAAAATCGGCATCGGCATATTTCTTTTTCTCTTTTATATGCTTCTCTCCTTTACCATCGAATCGGTTATTAAACCAAAATTGATTGGTGGACAGGTAAAAATGCATACCCTGCTGGTCTTCCTCTCTTTTATGGGCGGGTTGGCGGTTTATGGAGCCTTGGGCATTATTTACGGACCGTTGATTATGACCGCCTTCTTGACCCTCTCAGACTTGTATCTGGTGCGGTATGACTTCTCTTTACAAAAAAACCATAGGGAGACAGCCATAAAGCATGACGATGTGAACCTTCCCCCTCAGGAGCATAAGCAATGAAAAAGTTTTGCAACGACGCATTTTCCATACTCTTCGCTGGAACACTTCACAGCTCAATAGCCATGGCCGGCGGGGCGTTCAACCCGTGCGAACTCCTGAAAGGGGGTAGTCGGTTAGCGTCACCTCCCCAGTTTTATGATGTGTGTGCACCAGGAATCACACCATCTGCTTTATGTTATTTGCATTGTATGCCAATGATTACATCTATTTATCGCGCGTACCGTTTTCCATACGATTTGGTCATACCATGAATATATTCACAGGTGACGCTAACCGACTACCCCCCCTCCTGAATAAAGGAGAGGCCGAGGTGCTGATTGGCGAAGCTGTTAATGAGCCGGCGTTGAAAGAGACAAAAAATCCGCTGGGACAGAAGATGTGCCTGTACTCCACGACCAGCTCAAACCGCCTTGTCCAGATTTCCATTACCCGCACCGTTGATATGAGCGCCAAAGTCCGTGAAAATGGACAAAGCGCAACAACCATCTATACCACCACCCAACAAATGCTCAGTCCAGTGGAACAGGTTTCAGGGGTAGGGGATAATGCCTTCTGGGGTATCCCAGGCCTGCATATTCTCAAAGGTGAGGTCTATATTCTGGTATCGGTGGGCACCACCAGCAAGCCTGAGAATCGTGACCTAGCTCGAAAAATTGCCGAAAAACTTATCCCTCGGCTGTAAGGAATGTGCGTCCATTCAGAGGTTGGAATATTTTCAAGGCCACTTCACATGAGCGCATGAGCACTCTTTTTTGGCATTGCTATTCCGCCCGCAGGGCCTCCACGGGATGCATGGTGGCAGCCCTGCGGGCGGGCAGGACTCCGGCCAACAGGCCGACACAAACTGCCAGAAGTTCAGCGGAGGCGACATAGGCCCAGGTCGTATGAGCAGGCAAGGCTGGCACAAGAACGGAAAACAGCCAGGAACCACCTAATCCCACGACCAGCCCAATCAGGCCGCCAATTGCAGCCAGCATAACAGCCTCACCTAGAAAAAGCGTCAGTATCTGTCCCTTGGCAACCCCCAAGGCCCTGAGCAGACCGATCTCTCCGGTTCGTTCATTCACAGCAATGGACATGATGGTCAGGATTCCGACCCCGCCCACCACTAACGAAATTCCTCCCAAAGCCCCCACAGCAATGGTCAGTGTTCCCAATATATCGCCCAAAACCTCCAGCATCTTTTCCTGAGTGGTTACTGAAAAATCCTCTTTTCCGTGTCGCTCCTGTAACACCTTCTTCACCTGTTCGGCGACAATCGTTGAATTGCTGCTCGCCGTGTGCAGCAGGTCTATTTCCATAAGGCTTTCCCGATTGAACAGGGCCATGGCCTTGCTGGTTGGGATATATACGGCATCATCAAGATCAAAGCCAAGGAGCTGGCCCTTGGATTCCATGCTGCCAATAACCCTGAACAGTTCGCTGCCAATACGAACCCGCATTCCCAATGCTTGACTGTTGCCGAAGAGTTCCTGTCGTACCTTGCTGCCGAGCACCACAAAGGAGCGGGCGGATCGGGGCGGATCATCGGGGAGAAAACGGCCGGTAGCCACTGCAAAATTCCACACCTGAGCGGCTGAGGCACTTACCCCATAGACGGTGCTGCGGCGTTGATGGCCACCGGACTCGATGGCGGCATTCCCCTGGATTACCGCCACGGTTTCAATGATATGAGGGATCTGTTTCAGCCGTTGACTGTCTTCAAGGGTGAGGGGACGAACATTGCTGATTAAGGCGCCGGAAACACCGTGGGTTGTCACCTTGCCCGGGTTAATGATGATGAGGTTGGTGCCAAACTGGGTGAATTCGCTCAGGACGAAGTGATGCAGACCTTCCCCAAGTGAGGTCAGAAGCACCACCGCTCCAATCCCGACACTGATGCCAAGAATAGTAAGGAAGCTTCGTAGTCGCTGGGCCAGCAGGCCATTGAGGGTATAGAAAAAAAGTCTGACGGGTGCATACTTGACGATCCTCCTTTAGCGTCGGGCCAGGGCAACGGCTGCTTCCATTTTGGCGGCTCGGCGTGCCGGTTCGACGCCAAAGACAATGCCGGTAATCAGTGCGACACTGAAGGCGATGGCTGGTGACCAAGGGGCGAGCTGGAGGGGAAATTCGGGAAACAAAAAAGCGGCCAGCCGCATGCCAATGAAAGATATGAGCAAACCAAGGCCGGCGCCAAAGGAGGAGAGGAGGGTGGATTCGGTGAGAAACAGCCCGAGAATGTGCCACTGAGAGGCCCCCAGGGCCTTGAGCAGGCCAATCTCGGAGCGACGGTTGGAAACGGCGACCAGCATGACATTCATGATCATGATTCCGGCGACCAGCAGACTGATGGCGGCAATCCCGCCCACCGCAAGGGTCAGGGTCTTCAAGATGCGATCAAAAGTGCTCAGGACGGCATCCTGGGTAATGACGGTGATATCGTCTTCACCTTCATGGCGAGTGCGGAGGGTATCGAGGATGGATTGTCGGGTCTGCTCAATCCCTTCGGGACTGGCAACCTCCACCAGAATACGGAAGAGCGATGAGGCATTAAAGAGTGACTGGGCTACTGCAATCGGAATAATGACAATTTCCCCCACATCTTCCCCCAGAGAAACCCCAGGGGCAGCCAGCACCCCGATAACCCGAAAGCGACGGTCGCCGATGCGGAGCCCTTGGCCAATGGCTGGCTCTTTACCAAAAAGCTCGGTTTTTCCCTTTTGACCAATGACGCAGACGGCCTCGGCCCGACTGGGATCACTAGGGGCAGAAAGATGCCTTGGCTCAAAGAAAGGTGACGAATGGCAAACAATTCGGAACTGCTGCCAAGAACCAGCATCTCCCGCTCCAGATGGCCCACGGAAATCGGGGCGGAACCGGCAATGATCGGGGCCAGGCGACGAATGGTGGCAATACGGGTCAGGGCCTGCGCGTCATCGAGGGTCAGGTCCCGGGGGGTGAGGCCGAGCAGGGGGGGCGGGCCGCCGGTGGTTTCTGAACGACCAGGCAGGACAATGAGCAGGTTGCTGCCCAGAGATGAAAACTGGTCAATAACAAAGAGCCGCGCGCTGTCACCCAAAGAGATGAGAACCACCACGGCGCTGACTCCCATGGCCATTGCCAGCAAGGACAGCAGAGTGCGGCCCCGATTGGCGGTGGCCGCAAAGAGGCTAAAAGATAGAATGTCGCGAATCAACATACTCTATGCGTTATGCTTTGGGCCCCTGTCACCTGATCTCCCCGTCAACCATCAAAATCTGTCGTCGTGCTCGACGGCCCATGTCGGGATCGTGAGTAACCATGATCAGGGTCATGCCCTGGCGATTGAGTTCTTCCAGAATTTCAGCCACTTCAATCCCAGAATGGCGATCAAGGTTGCCCGTGGGTTCATCGGCGAGAATGACCGAGGGCCGCATGATGGTGGCCCGGGCAATAGCCACCCGTTGCCGCTGTCCTCCGGATAATTGATCAGGGCGGTGCTGAGCGCGATTGCTCAGGCCAAAGGCAGTCAGAGCGGCGCCAACCCTCTCCAGTCGTTCGGCTCTGGCAACACCGGAGAGCATCAGGGGCAGGGCGATATTGTCAAAGGCTGTCAGCCTGGGCACCAGATGGAAGAACTGAAAGACAAAACCAATCTTATGGCGGCGAATGGCGGCCTGCTGCTTTTCTCCAAGACCAGAAACCTTGATGCCATCAAGTTCATAGACCCCGCTATCCGGTTGATCAAGGATGCCCAAGATATTGAGCAGGGACGATTTTCCTGAACCCGACGGCCCCATGATAGCAATGTATTCGCCGGAGGTAACGGTTAAGGACACATCGGAGAGGGCATGGACTTCTTCGTCGCCCACCTGGAATCGTCGCTCTATGTGTTGAAGAACTATCATTTCTTGCTTGCAGATTCTGATTCCTGCCCGTGAGCAACCGTGGCCCGAACACCATTTTTCAAGCCCGGCTTATCAATGGAGAGCACCACCTGATCGCCTGTCTGCAACCCTTCCATGACCTCAGTGCGATCCCAATTACTGATGCCAATCTGAAGGTTTCGCTCTTCAACGCGTTCTTTCTGGGGATGATAGACAAAAACCCGGTTGCCGGGGAGCAGGGCCTGAGTAGGAATGCGCAGGGTATGGTCTCGTTCTTCAAGGACAATCTCGACATCGGCGCTGTATCCCGCCAGCAGGTTTCTGGTCTCTTCAGGATTGCTGAACTCCACCTCCACTTCAACGGTGCGGGCCTGTTTTTCCAGATCAAGAACAAAGGGGGCAATGCGGCGAATAGTGGCGGCAAAATGACGGCCCGGAAAGGCATCCATGGAAATTCTCGCCTTGGCGTCCACGGTAATTCTGGCGGCATCCACTTCATCAATGGGGGCGGTGACGAAGAAACAGGAGGTGTCAAGAAGTTCGATGGTGGGCAGGGTAGCAATCCCAGGTGGCGAGGGGGTGATATACTCGCCCAACTCCCCATGAATTTTGGCAATGATCCCGGAAAAAGGGGCAAAGAGGCGAGTTCGTTCAAGGCTGGCCGTGACGACTCCGAGTCGGGCCTCACTGCTTTCCACCGCTGCCAGGGCCGCTCGATGGGTATAATCCAGGGCCGTGGCCGTACTGCTGGCCTTGTCCAGGGTCTCGGCGGCAATGGCGTTTATCTGCAGGAGACGATGCAGGCGTTTGGCCTCTCGTCCCGCATTCTCGGCCTGAATGCGGGCTGATTCGGCCTGGGCTATGGCGGTTTTGACGGAGCTTGACGCTAATTTTTCTTCGGCCAGCAGGTCTTTATTCCACAACTCCAGCAGAAGCTGCCCCTCTTTCACCCTCTCTCCTTCATGGACAGCCAGGAGACTGAGCTGACCGCCAATGGCCGGAGACATATGAGCTTGACGGCAGGCCTTCACGGTGCCGGCCCTGGTATTGGCAACAATCTTCTCCACTGCCCCCTGCTCCACGGGTGCTACCATGATTTCAATGGCATCAGGGGGTAGGCGATACCAGAAGAAAATGGCGCCCAGCAGAAGAAAGGCAAGGACAATCAGGATGATGCGTTGACGGGACATGACTGCACCCTTTTTGCGTAGATACAAAGAGCTATTGATTCTTTTGAGCCGCCATGTACGCACCCAACGGAAATGCCATTGGGGTAGGGTAAACCCGCACGCCGGGTAGTTGTGGGGATGGCCGGAGAAAAACCGCCGGCTACCCGATTATCCCCAAATTTTTTGTTGCCTTAAATTATTAGAATGTCTTTGTTTAAAAGAATCTGAAGCGACTATGTCTATAAATTGTTCTTGTGAACTTAAAGCATTATCAAGGGCTTTTAACTGAAGGAGAGAAACAAGAAGTGCACATGTCCTTGCTTGACAATTAATAGATTTTTCTGGATTAAATTCAATATCTGTGAATCCTTTGAATTCGAAAAGCCTTTTTAAATACTCCTGATGTGGTTTTAGGGCAGTTAAATATAACCAGTCATAAAATGCTGTTTTTGGCACTAAAGGCCATTCCATTCCGAAATAATTAAAGCTTAATAATTTTCCTGAAGTTCTGATTCTCTCATATTTTTTTGCTTCTCTGCTGTCTTTTTCGTATATATCCGTATATGGACCTCCACCCTCAAAGACTTTGCTGCCCTGAAAAGCAGATTCAATACTAATAGGGCCAACTTTAGTTTCAATTTTTAAACTGAATGCACTAAGCCTTTGCCCTAGCAACTCCTCAGACTTGGTAGATACTTCCAGTAATGGGAATAAACCTTTGGTTTTTGCTACTTCGTGCAAAGCTGAAACATTCTTTTTCTTTTGAATGGGAGCAAATCCAGGATTCCATTTGAATTCAAAAGATAATTCTTTTACTAAATGATCAGCCTCGCTAAGAGGTATAAATACAGGTCTGCTAGCCATTTTTAAAACCTAATATCATATCAATTGGAACTATACTTGGAACAAGAATCTCAGACTTAATTGCGGCCTGTCTCCGCTGCTGGATTTCGGGGTTTCTCCAGTTCATGTAAGTAAAAAGAACATCAAAATCAATTTTCTCTTTAGCCTGATCCGCTCCAAAAAGGGCAACTCCGAATTTGTTCGATACATCTGAACAAAAAAGAACATCTTGCCCAAGTATAATCTCACAACGAATTTTTAGCCAGATTGGCTCTTTCCTGAATCCGTGGCACAAAATATGCATGCCGTTTTGTACAAGCAAAAACAGAGTGTCACCATCCAGCTACCAGCCAGTAAAGATATTTTTTCCGATTATTCCACTACCAACA
>DYDK01000231.1 GCA_020717935.1 Desulfocapsa sp. | reverse complement strand
GAGAAAAAAGAAAGCACGCTTGACATAAAACCAGACAATAGGGTACTCAATGACTCATCAAAAAACAGCGTCGCTTCGCTCCGACAACTTGGCCGGATTCGACTGGAATCACTGACCGGATTCCCGTGGAATGGGTGGCCGGATTCCGTGGAATACGCACCTGAAGAAAGCGAGGTGTGGATAACAAAGCGAACACTGCTTTTGTCAATCCCCATACCAAACCCTTTCGTGGCAACAAGGATATCAAAGCAACTGCGTTTGAAATCGTTCTGAGTGGCCTCTGTTGATTTTTTCCACTCAGGAAATTTGAAATATTCCGAAGAAAGGAATTTATGATCACATCGAAGGCATACTTGCTGTGGGTTTTGGTTTTGTTTAGCTTGCGGAACGGTATCGTCGTCGCCATCCGAGGAGACGACTCGTTTCCCGAGTCGAACACATTCATAGGAATGACATCTGGGGCATAATTCTGGCGAGGTGCTTGAAAAAGCTCTGACCTTGCCGGTTGAAAAGGCCGCATGATCATATTGACGCGCGTTTCGTCTCCCCTGCCCTGCTGTAAAGATGTTATCTTTCTCCAACAGCTCCATGGCCTTAAATAGATAATGACTCGTCCCGTCATGGATATTGTTTTTTCCGTGAGGACGGGCATAAATACAGAACACAATGCCAACGGTCTTTTCCTGGCGACTGTTGCGCCGGGCAAGGAGTGTGGATAATGACTTTTGTTTCAGGGCTGTGGCTAAATCATCCTTGAGAATTCTGCAAAATCTCTCTGCCTTGCCACCTTCGCTGACCGGTACGATCTGGTAACTGAAGCACTCCCGGTCAGCCATCGGTTCGCGCAAGACATCTGACTCGTTCAGTTGGAGGACATTTCGCATATCTTTTTCAACCTGTTGCCCTGCCGTTGCGGTCAGTGCGATAAGGCGAAGTTCCGGGTTCCGTTTGGCAAGGCTCCTTTGCATGGAAGGTAATTTCAAATAGGAAGGCCGGAAGTCGTGCCCCCATTCAGAAATACAATGGGCTTCATCAATAACCAGAGCATTTATGGGAACAAACTTCTGAAGTATCTCAAGCTCCTCGACAAATTCCTTGATACGCAACCGTTCAGGTGAGATATACAGCAATCGAAGATAGCCAAGTTTTGCCTCTTCTATGTATCGTTTTCGCTCAGTTTGTTTAATGTCGGAATTGATAAATTCCATTGACGAAATGCCATAGTTTTCCAAGGTCAAACGCTGGTCGCACATTAAGGAGCGCAATGGAGCAACAACAAGGGTCAATCCGGGCTTAAGTAAAGCCGGCAACCAGAAACAGAACGATTTGCCACTGCCGGTTGTGGATATTCCAAGAGTTTCCTTGCCGTCAAAGATCCGTTGCAGCACCTTGCTCTGAAAAAGTTTAGTACCGTCGTTATAGCCAAAGACCTCTCGGGTAATATAACCAAGACCTTGATGGATTTCGTCAATCGACAAGCCGCGCTTGAAGGCAATTAAATCTTCACTGCGCACCGGGGTGGGATGGAAAGCTGAAGAATGTTGGACAACCAGGGGAGACACCCGTGTTTCCATCAAACTCACCTGAGATGACTTCTTTACGGTAACGCGGGGATGTAAGTATTTTTGCCATTTCCCTTCCATCCTTTTGGGTGCGCTAATATGGACGCCAGGGAGATCGAATTCCACATCAACAACAGCAGCCACAGAATCAAGAAATTGATACAAGAAACTGATGGCAAGTCCGGCAATGGGAAAGGGAAAATCAAACTCATCGCGCAAATACAATTCAGCAGCTCGATTCTTAATGGCAAATTCCGCAAACCAGTCCTGAACATGATAGAAGCCATTAACGAGGTCGAAAACATTGATCCCTGGTGTAGGCGTCGGTACAGGATTAAATAATGACAGTTGGGTCTGGGCAGTAGCACGGTTGGAAACAAGGAACTGCTGAGTCTGTGGATTGCTATTCAACAGATCATGCAAGACCTTCAAAGTCACCTTTGTGGTCTGCATGATCTGCCCGTAGGTGAACCGGATGAGCCTCCAACCTTCCGTGCAGGTGATGTAGTTTTGCCGCTCTATAAATTTATCAAGATCGCTTCAGTCTGTGAATTTGCCAAAGCCATCAACTTCAATAGCCAGCTTGCAAGGGGAATCAAAGACAAAGTCAACTGAATACGGGCCGATTTTTTTTCTGTGGTTGCAGAGCGAGTAACCCATTCACATTCAAAAGTGGAGCAAGTATCTTTTTAACAAAATGAATTTCGAGATAGTTGTCCGCTCCATTAATGGCTGTGTCGCCTTGAAGTGCATTCTGGAAATAGTGCTGTCGTTCAAAAAAAGCCTTGGCGCGTCGGGAATTGGTGTCTCCTGGCTGATTGGAAAGTGTAAGCTGATGTCGAACAGTTGTAAAATCTTCGGCTATATTGTCACAACGACGGATTGGCTCAATCAAGGAGCATGGGAGAAACCGGAGCTTACTTTCCAAGAATTTTGCATATGAATCTCCATTGTCTGAATCAAAGGTGTCGTCGAAGCGATACACGCCGCGCACTTGCGAAGGCAGAAAATGTCTGACAACAGACCTCGTCAATCATGGATAAGCAATAGCCTTGGAACCCTCTGTTTCATTGAA
>DYDK01000230.1 GCA_020717935.1 Desulfocapsa sp. | reverse complement strand
AACGATTTCCAGCAATTACGGCCGGAAGCCTTGGCAAAATACATGGCCCGATCGGCATTTTTCAGGAGAGTCATGCTATCGTTCCCATTTTGTGGATAGGTGGCGGCTCCGATACTGACAGAAATCCGCATTTCTTTATTATCCAGAGAGAAAGGTTCGCTCAGGGACGCCAGGATTTTTTCCATAACCGAGCTGATACCGGTGGTAAGGTTGGTATTGGTAAGGAGAATGACGAATTCATCTCCCCCCAAACGAGCGACGGTGTCGGTATCGCGAACGCATTTGAGAAGGCGTTCGCTTGCCTCGATCAGCAGGATGTCGCCCTGATCATGGCCAAGGGCGTCGTTGACATTCTTGAAGTGGTCAAGATCAAGGAAGAGCAGGGCAAAGGAAGAACGAGCTCGTTTGCTGTCACGAATGGCATTTTCGAGGCGATAAGCAAACATGCGGCGGTTGGGAAGATCGGTTAAGGCGTCAAAATTGGCCTGTCGCCAGATGATTGCTTCCGATTGTTTTTTGTCGGTGATGTCTTCTTTGATGGCCAGGTAGTGGGTGATTTTTCCCTGTTCATTGAGTATAGGAGAAATGGTGGCCCATTCCACGAACTCTTCGCCTGTTTTTTTGCGGTTATGGAGTTCCCCTTTCCAGGTGTGGCCGGCGCTGATGGTCTGCCACAACTCTCTATACAGTTCAGGACTGTTTTTCTCCGTTTTCAGGATGCGGGGATTTTTGCCCATAATCTCCTGCATCGAGTATCCTGTTATTTTGGTGAACTGGGGATTCGCAAATTCGATATTGCCCGCAAGATCAGTGATAATAATGGCGACGGAGGATTGCCGCACAGCCTGGGCGAGATGTCGCAACTGGTTTTCCGTGTATTTTCTGTTCGTAATGTCGCAACCAATAAGCACCAGTGATTTTCGTCGTCCATCTGGATAAAAGATGGGGGTTTTTACTACTTCCATAATGATGGCAGGTTGATCCTGACGCAGGATTCTTTCTTCTGTCCTGAGCATCGTGCCATATTTCCATGTGATTTCATCTGATGAAGCAAAATCCATAATGATATTATGGTCTAAAGAACCATCTGCAGCAAGTTCCGAATCCTTTTTTCCTTTGTAGGCGATCTCCTGAAGGTGAAAGAGAGTTAAGCAGGCGTGATTCGCCAGGAGCCAGCGACCGTCTTCGTCCTTGATGCAGATAATGTCTGTGCTCGAACTGATAATGGTCCTTTGCAACTCTTCATTGGCTGCCAGAGCGGCCTGGCTGTTTTTTATCCGCGCGAGCATCTGATTATAATTCTGGATGATACGATTGAGTTCGGGGCCATTGGATGAAACAATGGGCAGTTCAGTATCTGCCCCTGATTTCATGTGTTCGGCAAAACGAAACAGTGGCTTTGTAAATCGTAACAGAGCCACCCAGCTAAGAAAAATTGCCAAAGCTCCACACGAAAGAATGATGGCAATATTTCCCCACTGACTCTTGTAAAAGGGGGTCATGACCTCGGATCTGGGGGTGTTGGCGGACAGGATCCAGGGGACAGTTTTGAGGTGATAAAACGAAGAGAGAGTGGGAACCCCCTCAAGGTTGACGGTTTCACCACTCCCGTCAAATCCGGCAATGGCCTGATCAAAAAGGGGGATAGCCCCGACCGGGATATCTTTCTCAAGTGTTCGTTGTGGAAGACGATGGACGAGGATGGCGCGGTCTGGAGAAAAAAGATAAAAACAGTCTTTTTTTTCATTTTGGTGTTTGGGGATCTGGCCCAGAATATTGTCTCCATTCAACCGCAGCCCCCCGCCAAGGTAGGCGATGGTAGTGTTGTGAGAATCACGGATGGGGGCTATAAAAACAACAATGGGATAAAAGTCTCCCTTGAAAGAGAAAAAAGGCTCGGAAATGACGGGGCTGTTGGATGTGTGCGCCTTGTGAAACCAGGGTTCGTCGGAAAAATCATTGTCTATTCTTCTTTGATCTCCAATGGGGGTTTCGGCCATGAGTACTCCCTGGGGCGAAAGGATCATCAGGCCGTCGTCAAACATCTTGATCAGACCAGGCCGGGTCCAGAGATAGGCCTGGGCAGAAGGGGGATCGGCGACAGTATGCGGCGCCATTCCATCCGCCACCGCTTTGAGCAAGGTGAGTTTGGTTGCCAGATCCGCATCAATGATTTCGGCATAGGCCTTGAGGGTAATAAATTGCTGCTGGTTAAAGGTTTCAAGATGGGCTTTCTTGAAGAGGGTATGTTTGGCGATCACCACAAGCAGAATACCGGTGGTGATTGCCATGGAGATCAGAACTCCAATACGAATGGTAATGGAACAGGCGTGCCAATTTTTTTTCATTATCATAGCATGACCTTGAGTGAATCGTTAGAATGGGTGCTCTTGCCGTTCTTACCCCATTTTTTCCGAGAGGGAGCAAGGAGGGGCTTTTTGCGAAATGAGAGGGCCGGATAGCCGAGAAGTTCTCGGATTTTTTCGGCAAATTCCTGACAGGGGCGGATGGTGATGTCTTTGCGGATTTCAATGTCAACCTCGCCTCGTCCCGGAAAATGCAGGGTGAGCACGAGAGGGCAGGAACCATGAAACTGGTGGCAGATGTTTTTTAAACCGTCCAATCGTAATCGGTTGATGCTGCTG
>DYDK01000016.1 GCA_020717935.1 Desulfocapsa sp. | reverse complement strand
GGTAAAACAAACTAAATTTTCACCATCCCGAGACCCAAACCCGGCCACCTCAGGTGGCTCCATTAAGGCGATCACAAGGTGGCTCCATTAGGGCGATCATTGACAGCCCTAAGATGTTGTTTTTGAATGGATGTCCAACAAAATGTACAACCTAACCGTTTGTAATGATTCTGTTTCAAAGAGACATCCCCGGCACGATTGGTTAACCTGATCGTTACGCTTCACTATTTCCAAAATATATGTAACAAATTCCACTCGGCCCAAAGTCCATATCTTTCCGGGATATCTGGAAGCACGGCTTGGCTGAAGATGACGCCATGGAAGGAATTACCTGTTTCTGAAAAACCGCCGATGGCTCGAATATGTAGTGAAAAAGCACGGCGTCATACCCCATTCCCGTCCCAGGGGTAAGGAAAAGAACTCATTGAGAAGGAACCCCAACCTTTAAGGCACGCCGGTGGGGGGGGGGTATAACAGCAGAGCTTGCGCACCTGGTTCAACAGGTTTCGTCAGTTGATAGCGAGATACGAAAAAACAGATTTGTCGTATATTGCCCTGAATACTTTGACGGCGACGATGATCGTCTTAAATAAAATCATGATTACTTATAGATAAGATATTATTTGCCTGAGCCATCCATCTCTTTTGCAACCTTCGCCATCAGCTCTCGAACAGACTGACCTCCCGGTGCCATAGCATTGGGATTGACAGCAAGCAAATCCTGCCAAGCCTGCAGGGCCTCTGGAATCCGACCAAGATCATAGAGAAGAACAACGCCTTTGTTCATGCGTGCGGTTTCATGACGAGAATTGATCTGAATGGCTTTATCAAAAAATTCAATGGCCTTATCAGGCTGTTTATCGTTTCGGTACATGACGCCAAGATCTGTCAGAATATCAGCATTTGGTGGTACATGCTCAAGAGCGTGATTATAGGCAACGATTGACTTCTTGACCTGATTGGTGTCGAAGTAAAGGTTGGCAAGCCGAATCCATGCCTCACCATTGGCATGGTTTTTGGTTACTTCCGCTTCAAGAGCGGTGATAGCCTTTATCTGCTCATTGTTCAGGGAGACTCCTTGTTGGGCAACATTGCTGCTGGGTTGACTGACAGTTGTTTTTGATGGCCCAAGTTTGTAAACACAAAAAATGGTTCCGGTCAGAAAACCCACTACCAAGCTGATACCAATGCCTATCAGCATGGTCTCTTTTTTAACCATTTTTCCGGCGGTTGTCATGACATCTCCATGGAAGTGATTGAATTTGTAGAACCAGAAAACACATCGCATGTTTGTAATTTATGAATCGGAATTAATATACAAACAATGAACCTCGAATGAAATGTAACTATAGGCGATTCCTTGTTATAACGCAAGGAATCGCCTATAATTCTGATTGTGGCTGACAGGAAGCTTCTGATTGATCGGGAAAGCTGTTTGCGGGAGAAAGAATGAAGCAAGATACCCTCTACCGAATGAGACTCTTGCAAAACGAACCGCATATACAGAATAGCAACAGCTCTCATTTTTCTGCATATTCACACAATTGAGCATAACACCCTAATATCCCTTGGTCTCTTTTGCTAAAATCTCAACAAGATGGACGCACTACTTTCCTGTAACCATGTTTTTTATTTTTTGAAAAATGCCCCCAAAAAGCGTAGAAGTTGATCCCCAGGCAATGAAATAACGCCAAACGCCAGGCGCTGAGTAACTTTACTATACCCCCTGACATTACAAGGTTAGCGCAACCATGTTCAAATTACGAAACAAACTTTGTTGGACACACCCCATCAACCATGATATTTTCTCTATGAGCTTTATGACATCCTCCCTGGATTTGTTTTGCTGGATACAAAACCATATCAGAAAATACCAGGAAAAAGCATAAAACCCCATCATTTCAGGATATTACCAACAACACATAGCGCCTCCGCGCTTGCTGATCATTTTGTACGAGATTTATGTGCAAGCCTTTGAGCCTCTTGCAAAATGATCTTTTCGCCCAAACTCTTCGTTATGCTCAAAATTTTATCATCGTAATATCAACTATATGCATGTGGTAAAATTTTTCGCATGCCTCGATTTTGAACAAAAATCTTCATTTTGCAAGAGGCTCCTTTTACAGTGGTTATTGGAAATAACCACACACTTTACACCAGCTCAAGACACTTTTATACACAATTTCAATACAATACTGTCTCTCGCGGAGAATCTAACGACATCCAACCAATTATGGTTGGGAAGGAGTATTGGAGGAAATTACAGTTAACAATCTTTGGCAGGAAAGGACAGAGTGAGCCTGTTGAAGGCAACGGAATGGAGTGCAAACAACAGCAAGCAATTCATAAAATGAATAATTAACGCCCTTTATACTCAGAGTTACTTGAAACATTTAATCTGATTAAGTAAAATCAATCTATGTTAGTAATGTCTGGAGAGGGGCTTGTATATAGTTTTTTGGGTGATTTGTTGCGCTGTTATTTTGTTCAAGCATTTGGGATTCTGTCATCCGGCATTTACTGAGGATTGGCTCCGCAACTATCGAGCTCTGTGAGAGAGCTCACCGATTCACAATGTTGTGTCAGCACAAAAAACACATTGTTGAAAAACTTCCGGTTAAATATCACTGCAAATTTTTAACCAGACCTTACTGATTATATGTATCTTTTGTCAATTTGCTCTTTATTTTCCATAAAGGAGTGCCCTGTGACCAAGACCTATTCTTCCCGTGCCAGCCGTCTGTTATACCTGAGCTCCTTGATCGCCCTGTCACTGCCAATCAGCAATGTCTCTGCCGAAACAGTGAACACCGAGGAATGGCAGATCGCCGCTGATAAGATCACGCGTTACGAAGACCCCAAGTCCATCATCGCCGAAGGCAATGTGGTGCTCATTAAACGGGAACAGCTCCCACCTGAACCGCCTGCAGGCCGTGCAAAAAAACAACAATGGGCCGAGCTTCTGGAAGAGTCAGCATCACAACCTGAAATCATAACTGGAGATGCTTTGGCCAAAAACAGTACTCCCCGCTTTGAAGACAAAGTCACGATCAAAGCCGACTGGATTGCCTATGACACCGAGCAGGGTTCAATCAAGGCCCGTGGTCATATATCGATTAAAGGGGCAAATGATGAAATCAAGGCCGAAAAAGGGGCCATGGATCTGAACAAGGAGACCGCCTCGTTTACCGATGCCACTATCCTGCGCAAGGCCTTGGATCTCCATGTTGAAGGAAGCAGCATCGAGAAAACAGGATTCAATACCTATCATATTAAAAACGGCTGGGTCATAAGCTGTAAGTTAAAGGAGAACGAAACTCCACCCTGGAGCCTTGCCAGCACCGACACCACTATCACCGAAGGAGGCTATGCTGTGATGAAAAATGCCACTTTTCGGATTAAAGATGTTCCGGTTCTCTATTCGCCCTGGATGATTATACCGGCTAAAAATACACGGCAGACCGGTCTGATGTTTCCTGAGATTAAGATCTCCGACAACAATGGTTTCGGTGTTGATTTGCCCCTGTTTGTTAATCTATCCGATTCTACCGACCTGACCTTTTTTCCCGAATACTATGCCAAGCGCGGCGTTATGCCCGGCATGGAGTTTCGTTTCGTCCTGGGTGAGTCACAAAAAGGAACACTCATGGCAAGTTATCTTGATGATAAGCTCTCTGACCCATCCGAAATCGACTATTACCATGACGCCGGATATACCCATACCAACTCCGACCGATACTGGCTACGGGGCAAGATTGACCATGATATGGACAATGACTGGTACACTCGAATCGATCTCGATATTGTCTCCGACCGTGATTATCTGACCGAGTTCAACACGGGTTTCACTGGTTATACGCAGACGAGGAACCGTTTTCTTTCGATGTACGGCCGAGACTTCCAAAATTATACCGACGACCAGCGCTTCAACACAGTCAAAGTGCTCAAGGCTTGGGACTCCATGTCATTGACCACAAATTTGCTGGCCGTTAATGATGTGCGCACTTACACGACCTCACCTACCCCGCTCTGGAAATTGCCAGGCTTGGATTTTACGGGTTCATTGCCCATCGCCGAGTCGTCCTTTGCCCTGGATTGGGATGCCAACTATGTGAACTACTGGCGAGATGACGGGGTTGGCGGTCAACGCATTGATCTGTTCCCGCGTCTGAGTGTTCCCGTCCCCTTGAGCCCCTATCTTGAATCCCGGGCTGAGGCTGGCGTTCGCAACACCTCCTATATGGTGCAGACCTATGGTGACGGAATCTGGAATAATGATGACAACCAGAACCGGACTCTTTTTAATCTGCATGGAGAAACGGGAACCACCCTGTTACGCAATTTTGATTTCAACCACGGTGAGATCAGCAGTTGGGATCATCGCCTCCGTCCGTATTTCCAATATGATTATCTCCCGGAAACCGACCAGAACGACCTCCCGCTTTTTGATGCCATTGACCGTATTCCCGAAAGAAATGCTGTGACCTACGGAATTGACAATTTCTTCGAAATTTTCGGTGAGACCAAAAAAGAAGCTGGCCATGATTATGGCTATTTCAAGATCTGGGAAAGCTATGACCTGCGGGAGGAATATACGGACAAACCATTGACGCCCGTCAGTTTCAAATTAGGCTGGACACCGGTCAATTATTTTGCCCTTTCCTATGAAACCGATGTTGGTATTTATGGAGAAGGAGTGACCTTTTACAGTCTGGCAAGTAATCTTCGTACCAGTCGTGGCGACTCGCTGGCCATCGATTATTTGTACAGTAATACCGCTATAATCGACGGTTCTCCCTATAACAGTAGAGACAACTACGGCACTTACAGCTTTTTCTATCCGAACTACACGGGATTGGAAAATGTCCATCAAATCAATGTTGCGGCCCGTGCCAAGATTATTGATACTGTAGCGGCGGCGTACCGAATCGAACATTCACTCACACAATCGCAGACCATTGAACAAAACATTTCTTTGATCTATCAACCTTCCTGTTGGGCCGTCGAATTGCGTTCCAATTATACCCCAGGCGACCAGAGTGTCATGCTGTTATTCAGCCTGGCTAATCTTGGTAACGCCCTGGGAGTTGATCTTTAATTGTGGAAACGGTCGTTTGTCATGCACTATGACATATTCAATGGCGATGCCGACGGAATATGCGCCTTGCACCAACTCCGCCGGCAGACGCCCATCCCTGATGCCCTTCTCATCACTGGTGTCAAACGGGATGTTACACTGCTCGCTTCGGTGTCAGGCGTAGAAAACAGCTTCCTGACCGTTCTTGATGTTTCCTTAGAGAGCAATCGCCAATTTTTACAGGCTATTCTCGATAATCGTGGCAATCAAGTGCTCTATATCGATCACCATTTTGTCGGCACTCTTCCACAAAGCCCGACTCTGACGACTCATATCAACACCGCAGCCGATACCTGCACCTCACTTATCGTGAACTCCCTGCTCCAGGGTCGTTTCTGTAAATGGGCTATGGTTGGGGCCTTTGGCGATAATCTTCATGATGCCGCTCGTCAAGCCGCCCACCCCCTTGCCCTCAAAGAATCGGTTATCAAGCAGTTCCAAGAACTGGGAGAATTGTTGAATTATAATGGTTATGGAGAGTCACTGTCCGATCTCCTCGTTCATCCCGCCGACCTGTATCGGGCAACTCTCCCCTTCGCTGACCCTTTAGAGTTTATTGCTACCGCCCCTGAGCTTGCTGTGTTACGACAGGGTTTTCAACAGGATATGGCACTGGCCCTGGAGCAACAGGTTATCAATCCTGGCAACAGAAACAGGATCTTCCATTTGCCCGATACTCCTTGGGCTCGAAGGGTCTCCGGTGTTTTTGCCAATTGCAAAGCCCAGGAAAAAAAAGAAGCGGCCCACGCCCTGATCACCCACAATACCGATGCGACTCTACGCATCAGCGTCAGGGCACCATTGACTGATCGCAAGAATGCTGATACCCTCTGTCGTGCCTTTCCCAGTGGGGGTGGACGAGCTGCCGCTGCGGGTATTAACCAGCTGCCTGTTGAAATGCTGGATGGATTTATTGAGGCCTTCCAGACAACCTTTGCCGGTCATTCCTGAAAAAAACACCATAATTTCAAGAAAAAGAGGTCTGCTATCATACTCTTCTGTCGCTTTACCTATTGCTTTGCTATCATCTTTTTCCTCAGCTTTATCGTCTCTCGCCCTGGAGCTTTTGCCCAAGAAAACAATCAACCCAAGGCCGCTGATCTGGTCACCGATGGTCAGGGAATCAATCTACAACAGGAAAAATATCGGGAACTCTTCAAAGAACTACGGGAAAAACATCATTTCACTCAGGCCCAGATAGATCACCTCTTTGCGGGCAGCACCATTGATAAAAAGGTGCTGGAGCTTATGGATAAACAATGGGAGGCAAAACCTTACTATGCCTACTGGCCACTCTTTATCACTCCTGCAGTCATTGAAAGAGGGCGGCAAGAGCTGAAAAATCATCGGGCTCTTTTAGACCGAATCGAGAAGGAAATAGGGGTCAATCGGGAAACAGTGGTGGCCATCTGGGGCATTGAATCCCGGTTCGGTGAGCATAAAGGATCGTTTGGGGTCTTCAAGACCTTAAACACCCTCTTCGATGCCTATCCTCGCCGCAGCTCGTTTTTTCGGGGCCAACTCATCGACTACCTGCTCCTTTGTCGTGACAATCAGCTTGAGACCTTGAGCATCACCGGTTCCTATGCCGGGGCCTTTGGCCAGACCCAATTTATCCCTTCCAGCTATCGTGAATATGCCGTAAGTTTTGACGGCGATACCAAACGAGATGTCTTTGCCTCCATCAATGATATCCTGGCCTCCATTGCTAATTACCTCCATCGTTTCCATTGGGTGCTTGATGCTCCCTGCTTTGTTGACCTGGGCGAGGAGCTCAAAGGGCAGGTATTGATGGATGCCAGTCAGCAAGGAACCAAGAGTCGAGTTGACTGGCAAGTGGTCAGTAACATCCAGGGCATCAAACTCGTTCCTCCTCCTGAGAATAAAAAATTGTCCATTGTTGGCCTGGAAAAATCCCCCTTCACTGGTGGCGGTTTTCGATATATCGCCGGGTACCCGAACTTCCAGGCCATCACCGCCTGGAATAACTCTAATCGCTATGCCATGGCCGTGTGCGAACTGGCCGAGGCACTTAAAGAAAAACCGTGACCATTATATCTTTTTCTTCTCAATACGCTCCCTCGTGTCGAGACTGGCGAATTCTTCTCTTCCTGAGCGTGTGTCTTTTCTGGCCCCTGTCAGGCTGTGCCCAAGATTCCGCCCTTCTTCTCCCCCATCCCGACCAGATTCCGACCTTACGAGACGACCTGGACCGTCAGAGCCTGATCAGCGCTGCCACCCGCCATTTGAATTATCTGAAGACACTGCCATCTGCGACTGAAATGAACATAAGGGGGGAACGATATTCTCAACAACATCTGTTGGAATCCATGGAATCATTTCTTGCTATTCTGCAACAAAAACCCAGCCCTGAGGAATTCGATCGGCAAGTCAGGAAAAACTTTGATCTTTATCAGGCCGGTGGCCGCAGTAAAGATGAAAAGGGGGAGATGCTGATTACCGGCTATTATGAGCCTATTTTGGAGGGGAACTTGACGAAGGGTGGAGATTTTGTCCACCCTCTGTACAGCAGACCTGAATCGTTGATTTCGTACAAAAATCCGATCACCGGCAAGAATGAAATCGGTCGTCACAACGAAGAAGGGGAGAAAATTCCTTTCTGGACCAGAAGTGAAATCGAGGTGGGGAATCTGCTGGCTGGCCGGGAGCTCGTGTATTTGAGAGATCCTGTGGACGCCTTTGTCCTCCATGTGCAGGGCTCAGGAAAAATCTGTCTCCCCGATGGCACCCATCGTTCATTGCAATTTGCTGCGACCAATGGGCGAGAATACAAAAGTATTGGCAAACTGCTGGTGGATGACAACAAGATGTCACGGGAAGAAGCCACCATGCCCGCCATCCGCGATTATCTGCGACACCACCCTGATGAGCAACAACGAATCCTTCATTACAATCCTCGTTTTGTTTTTTTTCAATGGAAGAACAAAAATGAATTTCCCACAGGCAGTATGGGCGTACCGCTGACCCCAGGTCGTTCCATCGCTGTGGACCCCAAAACCTTGCCCACCGGAGTCATGGCCTATCTGGTCTCGAAAAAACCCGTGCTTGATGACAAGGGACAAGTCCAAAAATGGGAGACCATGCAACGATTTGTTCTGCCTCAGGATACCGGTTCAGCGATTAAGGGGGCCGGTCGTGCGGATCTGTTCTGGGGCAATGGCCACTATGCAGAGATTGCCGCCGGAAATATGAAGGAGGGGGGGCAACTCTATTTTCTGGTGAAAAAGGAGAAAAAGAATGCCAGAACAGACCGCATCGCACTGGCAACACAACTCACAGGTCTTCCATGAGCGAGCCGGAGAATATGACACCTGGTTTGATAACAGCCTGCTTTTTGCTATTGAAAAAACTGCCATTCAATTACTAAAAAGCTCGTTTGCTCCGCCCGCCCTAGAGATTGGCATCGGTCCCGGCCGTTTCGCCGAGGCCTTACACATCCCTTTCGGTATTGATCCCGCTTTTGCCCCCCTGCAACTGGCAAAGAAGCGCGGGCAGGCCACCTGTCAGGCAATTGCTGAAGAGATGCCGCTTGCCACCTCATCCGTGGGCGCCATCTATCTGCTCTTCACTCTCTGTTTTCTTGCATCCCCATCTCGTTTTCTGCAGGAATGTGGACGCGTTCTGCAACCTGATGCCCCACTTATCATAGGCTTTGTCCCGGCTGATAGCCCTTGGGGCCGCTATCTTCTCGAAAAAAAAGAAAAAGGTCATCCTTTTTACCAGAACGCTCGTTTTTATACCATTGAGGAAGTGCGCCAACTCCTGAAAGAGTACAATTTTCAGATTTGTCAAGGGGTATCAACCTTGTATCAACGACCGGGAGAGATCCAAGTATTGGAACAGGCCCGACCCGGCTTAGACGAACAGGCCGGCTTTGTGGTCATTGAGGCTCGGCCTGGTGAGTGAATTCTTCCCTCATCAGGCATCATTCAGGCAAGTAAAGACTTCAGAAACAACCCGTACAATCCAGCAATATTAACGGGATCAGGCACTGTCAAAGAATGAATCCGACAAAAAAGTTGTTTAAGGGCCTCGGCAAGAATAAATTGTTCCGTCTTGCTGGTCTTTTCAGTCATCTTCTTCGTTGCGAAAAAAGTTACATAGCCCTGCTATGCGCCTCTTTCCGCTCCTCGAATATGACTGAAAATCCTGCGCAATACGGAACAATTTATTCTTGCCGAGGCCCTAACAGACTGCTTTTTTTACTTGGCCACCTCACTTTGAGATGGCCAAGTAATTCCAACGCCACATTACTCTCACGCCGACTCATCATTGCTCCCCCCTTCTTTCGTCCAACCTTGAGAGATCAAAAGGCCACGAACCATATGGGCCTGATCATATCCGGCCCGACCTTCCATGGCATCCACAACAGGTTTGAGCCGTGAAAACCCGTGTTTCGCAAACAGTGCGCTCATCTCAGCCTGCACTTGCTGATCAACAAAACGATCCATGAGCACGGCCTTGCCCTGTTGCAGGAGTTCACCAATATGAGTGGCAATGGTCGAAGATTTCAGTCCTCGCCTCGCTGCTATTTCATCCAGGCCCAGTCCGGCCTCTATCAATTGCCAGGTGGCATCCAGGGTCTCGGCTCCGCTGGATTTTTTCATGCGCGGTTGTGTGTGCATGGGGACGCTTGACTCGGGCATCTCTTGCGGGATCACCTCTGGGTGGTTGGCCAGATACGAGGTGATACTCTCAAGGAAAGGCTGTCCATACTGCTCCAGTTTTGTCTGGCCCACTCCGTGAATCTGAAACAGGGCTTCCGGAGTCTGAGGCATGAAACTGCTCATCTGGCGCAGGCTTTTGTCAGAAAAAAGGACGAAGGGGGGAACTTCAGCTTTTTTGGCCATATCGTAACGAAGTTGTCGCAGCAGAGAAAAGAGTTGTGGGTCATAGGGCAGTTCATCCGCCGATGCCTTTGCAAGAGATCCAGTATTTCTTTTTTCTTCCACGATGTGGTGGGTGATAAATTTTTCCCGCCCAAAGAGCACTTCTTCGCCAGTCGTGGTGATACGGAGCAGGGGGTACGGGGCGCCGACACTGATCAATAAGCCCTGACTGAGCATCCGGTCAATGATGTTCCGCCAGAAGCGTTTGCTTTTATCCTTGCCCACGCCATAGGTCTTGAGGCGATCATGGCCCAGGTCAATGATGCGGGCTGTCTTGGCCCCGCAGACAATATCAACGATATGGCTGGCCCCAAAACGCCCCTCGGTGCGGTAGATGGCCGAGGAGATCATCTGGGCGTGGGTAGTGGCATCAACGGTCTGCACCCCGTGCATGCAGATGTCACAGGCCCCGCAGTTGTCAGGGCCGTACTGCTCATCAAAATAGTGCAACACCGCCCGCCGACGACAGACCGGCTGTTCGGCAAAGTTGAGCATCCGGCCTAATTGGGTTAAGCCCGCCTTTCGTTCCCGCTCATCTGTCAACTGATCGATAAAAAATTTCAGTCGAGGATAATCGCCACGGCTGTACAAGAGCAGACACAAGGCGGGCTCCCCGTCCCTTCCAGCCCGGCCCGTCTCCTGATAATAGCCCTCCATGCTTTTGGGCAGATCACCATGAATGACAAAGCGAACATTGGACTTGTCAATACCCATGCCAAAAGCCACCGTGGCAACCACCACCTGCGCCTCATCCCGATTAAAGGCCTCCTGATTCCGATTACGAACCATATTGTCAAGGCCAGCATGATAAGGCAAGGCCTTGACTCCCCGTTTTTGCAGCCAGGCGGCGGTCTTTTCCACATCAGCACGGCTCAAACGATAGACGATTCCGGCCTCATCGGGGTGGGCGGCCACCACCGCCTCGATCTGGTCGTTGACCTGATCCCGTAATTGCACCTGATAAAAAAGATTGGGGCGGTCAAAGGAGGCCCTGGTCATCAGTGGTTGATGCAGGGCCAGACGGTGAATAATATCTTCCTGGACCCTGTGTGTAGCAGTGGCAGTAAAGGCGGTAATGGGCAGCCCGGGCAGTTCGTGTTTGAGAGCAGAAAGGGCCAGATAGTCAGGGCGGAAATCATGGCCCCACTCGGAGATACAATGGGCCTCATCAATGGCCACAAAGGAGAGGGGTGCCGTTTTGAGCCTCTCCAGAAACCCGGGCAGGGCCAGCCTTTCCGGGGAGAGATAAAGGAGATCGTAATGGCCGCCCTGGAGTCGGGTAAGGACTTCAAACTGTTGTGAGGAGGAGAGAGTAGAATTAAGCAGACCGGCCTTCATGCCAAAGGCGGTTGCGGCATCGACCTGATCTTTCATCAGCGAAATCAATGGACTCACCACTAAACAGGTGCCGTCCATTATGGAGGCGGGCAGTTGGTAACACAGGGACTTGCCACCGCCGGTGGGCATAACGGCAAAGCTGTCACGCCTTGCTAAAATGGCCTTGACGATTTCTTCCTGATTGGTACGAAACGAGGAGTACCCAAATATTTTCTGAAGCTGTGCGTAGAGATTCACTTGTAGTCCTTGGGAAAGACCCTCATGATAAAATATGAAGAATCAAGTAGAATGAGGGATAATTGACAACAGACCCCATTCAATCAAGGGTAGAAAATTCATGCAACATAAAAAACGACATCATCGCCAAGAAAGTGCTCGAGGGCTGTGCCCCAATTGCGGTGTCGAGCATGTTATGTATGAGGGGGTGGCTCGTTTCCATTGCCAGAACCTCATGTGCTTGCTGGCCGAGGAACAGCGGATTGATCTTGCCAGCGACAGAGAACAGGCGAATCCGCCGCTGGGCACCGCCCGTCTGTTTGGCAAGGAACGGGGCAAGATGTTTGGGGTATTGGTGTGCCATACTGCCAACGGGACACAGCGGGTATTGAAAGCCTTTTCCGGACAGTTTAATGGCATTTGGGAGGTGGCTGGCTGGGCTCCTCCGCTCTTTGACATTCAGCAATTTTCCAGTTTATACGCCAAGTATGAACCAAACATCAAGGAAATTGGTCATCTGCTTCAAGATACAGACTCTTCTTCGCCGCGATGGACAGAGCTGGCTCATCAGCGGAAACGCCTTTCCCAGCAATGGATGCAACATATCCATTCCCTCTATACTCTGGCCAACTTTCGCGGCCAGACCCGTTCCTTGTCCGCAGCCTTTACGGGAAGGGGGGGGATTTCTACCGGAACCGGTGATTGCTGTGCCCCCAAGTTATTTCATCAGGCAATCAGGGAAAATCTGCTGCCATCGGGACTGGCAGAATTTTACTGGGGTCGCGAAAACGCCTCGCAGACTCGGCAGCACGGGCAGTTTTATCCGGCCTGTGCCCATAAATGTGCCCCTATCCTTGGATTTATGCTCTGTGGTTTAGAAGAGCTATCAGGTGTATGATCCCGTCCACGGCAAGATGGGAAATCAGTCGTTGGCGACTTATGGGTTGTGAAGGAGAGTGTAGCCGCATTGAATTTATCCCCCTGACTGGACGCACTCATCAGCTCCGGCTGCATGCCGCACATCCTCTGGGCCTGGGCATCCCCATCGTCGGCGACCGCTTGTATGGCACAGGAAAGGAAGTGGGTGAACTGCGACTTCATGCCACTCGTCTGGCCTTTAGTCATCCGGCCTCCAGTCAGAATTTCCACTGGTATTCACCACCATCGTTTTGAGCAAGATCCTGCTCCACTTGATTACAGAGATGTTCTTATCGTTTTTTACCGTGGCTGAACTCAGTTTTTTATTGGAAGATGGTGGCGAATGCAGTAAATATTTTAAGTTTGCTTTTTAGAAAAAAAATATTGAGGAGATGTTTTTCCCGCAGGATGCTAACACGGAGACTATAATGGCAAAAGCCCATATCAGCAGTAGCAGTGCCACCGACAAAACCATACGAGGTATTGATCGTAAACGAGAACAGGAACGGCGATTCATGCTCAATAAGGCCAAAGAACACGCCGAGGAATTGGCTGCGAAATTGGTTCAACGCTTGCTTGACAAAGGCATCATTGAGGCCACATCCGTTCAGGGCCTGCATGACAGCTTTACCGAGCAACTCAAGAAACTGGCGGCCATGGAAGAATTTGATGTCCAGCTCAAGGTGGCCCCCATCCGAACGCTGGTGCCAGACCCCAACATTATCAGCCTCTATCTCACCCAGTTTGTCATCGAAGACCTGGTCAATCATCCGGCGATTCAAGACATTTATGGAGAAGACTTGGATGTCTATCTGTCCATAGACTCTATCTTTAAGGCCCTCCGACCGGCGTGACCCCTTCGACGGCTATTCCTTCACTGGTTTTTGCCGACCTCAAGGGCAACATTACTGATTTTTCCCCACTGGCCATGGCCGGTATGGCCGGTGGACATTTTTTTCAGCCCGAATGGGCTGATCTTATTCCCCTGCCCGAAGGGAGTGAGCTTTTTGTGTTGCCCGGCCGCTCGCCAGTGGCCTGGGATCAGGATTCTGACGAGCCAGTGCTGGTGGCAGAAGATCCCCGACACTCAGGAATGCCAGTCCAGGCGGTCGCTGCCTTTATGGCACCAGCCCACACCGCTGTCTTCAATGCGGCCTTTCAGACCACAGACAACAAGGCCCCACGGTTGCCGCTCTTTGCCTATACAGCTGTGGGTTGGCTCGACGGTCGCTTCTGGGTGACGGCCTTCCGCAGTGATCCCGATAAACGGCAGGATGCCTGTCAGTTTAATCAGGCAACTATCACTCGAAAAACCAGAAAAAAACTCAAGGAATGTGGCTCCAACAGATTGGTACAACATCTGGGGAAGTGTTGTCTGACTTATGGCTGTCCGGCGGCCCGCAATTATTTCCTGGGTCGCTGGGAGGCTCCGCTCCCCACCTCACCGGTCTGCAATGCTCGCTGTGTCGGCTGTATCTCTCTGCAACCAGCTGGCTCCTGTTCGGCCACCCAGGATCGTATCCGTTTTGTTCCCACGGCCCACGAAATTGCAGATGTGGCCATTCCTCATCTGCAAACAGCCGAGGATGCCATCGTCAGTTTTGGTCAGGGCTGTGAAGGTGAGCCTTTGCTTCAGGCCCCGGTGATCGAAGAAGCCATTGATCGTATCCGCAAAAAGACATCCCGTGGCATTATCAATCTCAACTCCAATGCCAGTCTTCCCCACTCCGTGCAACGCCTGGCCGGTGCCGGTCTCAACAGCCTGAGGGTCAGTATGAACTCTGCCCAGGACTCCTTGTATCATCGTTATTATCGCCCCGTGGGCTTCAGCTTTGCCGATGTCCAGGAATCCATTATCACCATGAAAGCGGCCAAGGGTTTCGTGTCACTCAACTATTTTATCCAGCCCGGAGTGACGGACTCGATAGTTGAACTTGAGGCCCTCTCGACCCTGCTGGAAAGGTGCCAGCCCGACCTGATTCAATTGCGGAACTTGAACATGGATCCTGAATGGTATCTGCAAACCCTCGATTTCCATCCTTCGGGATCCCCTATGGGTATGCGTGCCTGGCTCCATAACTTGCAGCAGCGATTTCCAACTCTTCGTTTGGGCTATTTCAATCCCTATCTGCAATCATAACCCAGACCTCGTAAACAACATGCCAAAAGCGTCATTTTTTTTGGACATTTGTTATTG
>DYDK01000229.1 GCA_020717935.1 Desulfocapsa sp. | reverse complement strand
ACCTGTTCAATCGGCACAGCCAAATCTAACCCAAATCTGGTCGCAATTCAGGCACATTGGTAATTTCCGAGTCCCTTAGGTGTCGTTGCTCAAAAGAGCACGAATTTTTTTGGGCTTTTGGGCTTACGGCTGGTGTCAGATACAATTTTGACTCATGATTTCCTATCACAATTCTGGAGGATAAATTTCCATGGATATTAAAGCAATGAATTTGGCCAGGGCCAAGATGTACCACTTTCTTTCAGCCTCGTATCGGGATGAGATCCCCCTGCATCTGGTTGAACAAATGCAGGGTAGTGATTTTTTAGATCGAATCGTCAAACTGCAAGAGGTGTGCACCATTCAGGATTTCTGTTCGGGCCTGAACCGGATGACGGCTGGCCTGACCGCCGGAACCGCCACGGAAGTCTTCAGTGAGCTGCGTTACGAATATGCCGATCTGTTTCTCAATGCCAGCAATAATCCGGCCTTTCCTTATGAGTCCTGCTATGCTACCCGCGAGCCATTGGTCATGCAGGAACCGGTGGTCGCCATGCGGGCTGCCCTCAACGCCGCAGGTGTTCACAAAAATGCTGACTATTTTGATCTTGATGACCATATTGCTGTTGAGCTCGAATTCATGCGGTATTTAGCCGAGCAAGCCGCCTATAAGGATGAGGATCAGGCGAGTCAGTTTACCTTCCTGCGCAATCATCTCATGGGTTGGACGGTGGAATTCTGTGCGGTTTTGGCCAGTGCCGCCAAGACCGATTTTTACCGTGGTCTCTCGGAATTAACCATGAGCTTCCTGTTCAACGAGCGCATGTTCTCCTTCTCCATGCTCTCTGAGCAGGCCACCAGTCAGGCCTATGTCACGATCCTGGAGCAGATGGCCGCCGCCATCGCCACCCTCGATCTGGGTGAAGAGTACACCACCATCGCCGAAGGGGCGGAGGCACCGGAGAAGTTGCGTTCCGTCAATACCCACTGCTACATCTGCCTGGGGCTCTGCGGCCAGGAGGTCAAGGTCAAGGACAATATTATTACCGGCTGCAAGGGACTGTCCGGCGATCCCAAAGGGGGCGGACGCCTCTGCATCAAAGGGGCCAACGCCCACAACAACACCTACAGCGCCTATCGGCTCAAGACCCCGCTGATCAAGGAAAATGGTCGGTTTCGTAAGGCCAGTTGGGACGAGGCCATGGATCGGACAGTTGAGAACCTGAAAAAAATTGATCCGGTTCAGGTCGGCTTCCATCAGGGCAATGACTTTAACATGTGGTGCTATGAAGCAGTGATGGCAGCCTACGGCACCCCCAATAAAGTCACCCATCGCCAGATGTGCGACAATCCGGCCCGTATGGCTAACGAGAAGAACTTCAGTGAAAAACGACCCTGGATTGACTATGCCAACTCCAAGTTTATCCTCCTCTTCGGCATTAACGAGCTGGCCACCTCAGCCGGCCAACGCAAGGTGACCGTGCTCAAACAGGCGGTCAAAAACGGGGCCAAACTGGTAGTGGTGGATCCCCGTCGTTGCGAAACCGCCGGTATCGCTACCGAATGGATCTGCATCAAACCTGGAACCGATGGGGCCATGGCCATGGGTATGTGCCATACTCTGGTCAAAGAAGAGTTGTATAATAAGGAATTTGTTGAGCAATGGACTTATGGTTTTGAGGCCTTCAAAAAACGGTTGCTGGGCGAGGAAGACGGTGTTGAGCGAACGCCGGAATGGGCGGCGGAGATCTGTGGGGTCTCGGCTGAGACCATTCGCCGACTGGCCCATGAGTTTGCCGCCGCCTCGCCTGCCGCTGGCGCTAATTCCTGGACCGGCGTGTCCCAGGGTACCAATACCCTGCATGCCGTCCAGGCCCTGATTGCCCTCAATGGACTCATGGGCTGCTTTGATGCCCCTGGCGGCCCCGGACTGATCAGCAAATTCAAACTGGCCTCACCCTGGGGTAACGATCAACCAAAACCGCCGAACAATACCGCCAAGGTCAAACTTGACAAAGGCCACCTTTGGAGCGGCTGGATCCCCGGTTATTTTGAAAAGGATGTGGACGAGGGCAAGCTCAAGGCCATGCTCTGCTATTTCGGGAACCCGGTTATGTCTTGCGGCAATGAAGCCTCTGTTAAGCGGGCCATTGAAAAGCTGGAATTCTCCTGCTCCATTGACTGCTTTATGTCCAATACCACGGAGCTCTGTGATGTGGTGCTGCCGGATTGCACCTATCTGGAGCAGAGCCGTGTAGTAACAGACTGGATGTATGAGGCCTTTATCTCTCTGGGCCAGAAGGCCATCACCCCCATGTACCAGTCACGAGCCATCGTCTCCATCTTCTCGGAATTGGCACGAAGACTGGGATTTGGCGAGTATTTTCCATGGAAGAGTGATGAAGAGTATATGGAAAATCAGATGCGTAACCAGGAGATTCAGATTTCCTGATCCGGTCGCACTTGGCGTTGGCACTTTTTATGATGTCAAACCAGTGTGTAAATAAATCGACACCCTGTTTCAGGGTGGCAGAAGTTTAATTGATTGAGTTCCTCCAGCAGCGCTGCAATTGCCCGGTCATGCGTGGGACTCGCCATACGATGAATTTTGACGGAGAGTGTTCTGGCGTTTTCATCAGGGATAAGTTCGGCTGACGAAATAAACAGCTCCCGGATCAACGCCCGGGCCTCATCTT
>DYDK01000228.1 GCA_020717935.1 Desulfocapsa sp. | reverse complement strand
GCCCCAGGAACTACCATGGATAGGCGGAGCAAAATTGAATATGCAGTTCAACTGATATGAAAACATTAAATGTTAGCGGCTGTGTCGGTTATACGCGATGCGAAAATCGCTGTTAAAGAAAAAAATGATTCCCGCCATACGACCACTCATTCTTTGTTCTCTGTCTCCTGATCATGCGTGAAATTGTCCTCGGCACCGCCGGCCATGTCGATCATGGCAAGACCAGCCTGATTCGGGCCCTCACCGGTATTGAAACCGATCGGCTCAAGGAAGAAAAAAAACGCGGCATCACCATTGAACTCGGCTTTGCCCATCTCGATCTTCCCTGCGGCCATCGTCTTGGCATTGTTGATGTCCCTGGCCACGAAAAGTTCGTCAAGAACATGGTGGCCGGAGTCATGGGTATGGACATTGTCGCCTTTATTGTCGCGGCAGACGAAGGAATCATGCCCCAGACCAAGGAACATTTCGAGATCTGCCAACTGCTGGGGGTAAAGGAAGGCATTATTGTTATCACCAAAAAAGATATGGTCGAGCCGGAGTGGCTGGATATGGTCAAGGAAGAAGTCCAGGATTTTTGCGCTGGCAGTTTCTTGGAAAACGCCCCGCTCATAGCCGTGTCTTCCATCACTGGCGATGGCATCGCCGAACTGAAGGAAGAACTCAATCGCTTTGTCGCTCGGCAGGAACTTAAAGAGGTACATGGGCCATTTCGTCTGCCGGTGGATCGTATTTTCGCCATGAAAGGCTTTGGGGCCGTTATTACCGGCACCTCGGTTTCCGGTCGGGTTGCCATTGGCGAGGAACTTCGTTTTTATCCGCAAGAACTCACCGCCAAGGTGCGCGGCTTGCAGGTGCACTCACAAACAGTGGAAGAAGTCGAGGCCGGACACCGCACGGCCATCAATCTCCAAGGGGTTGATACCGCTCTGATTGAACGGGGCATGGTGGCCGCAACGCCTGGCTGTCTACAGGCAGGCTACATGCTTGATTGCGAATTTTTCTATCTGGCCGCCAATGAAAAACCGCTCAAACATCGAACCCGCGTCCGTATCCATCTGGGAACTTCCGAAATCATGGGCCGCATCTCTCTGCTGACACAGGATGAAGTGATGCCCGGGAATACGACCGCAGTCCAGCTTCTTTTTGAAGAGCCGATTGCCGTCTGGCCTGGAGACCGCTTTGTAGTGCGCAGTTATTCGCCATCAACAACCATTGGGGGTGGCAAGGTACTGGGGAATCAACCGCCCCGCAAACGCAAACGAGCCACCGACCATGACCGGCAGACAAACCGTGCCGTGTTCGAGACCTTACTGCATGGAAGTCTTGAGGAACAACTCCTCTTCTTTCTCGAAGAAAGCCACACCACCGGCCTCACCGCCGATGAGCTCTCCATTCGCCTCGGACTGTTTGGCAAACAATTCAAAAAGGCCATGAACGGCCCATTGTCCACCCGCAAGGTGGTGGTGGTTGACTCGGCGGCCGGGCGTTATCTGGCCAAAACCGTGAGCGATGGCGTGGAAGCAACCCTGCTTGCCAACCTGACCGCCTTTCATCGTGAGCATCCGTTGCAGAACGGCCTGTCCAAAGAAGAACTGCGTTCAGGACTTGGCAAGCGAGTGGACACAAAAGTCTTTCAGTTCTGTCTCGGTGAATTGCTGAAAAAAGAGACCGTGGTACAGGAGGAGTCCGAGGTGCGGCTGTCCACGCACAGTATTGCCCTCCAGGCCGACGAACAGGTCTTGCAGCACGACATAGAGGAGTGGTATCGACAAAAAGGCTTAGCCACAGCCACCATCCGCGAGAGTGGCGAGCATTTTGCCGAGGCCCCGGAACGAATGGTCAAGGAGGTTCTGGCCTTGCTGTTACGACAAGGAAAACTGGTGAAGATCAGCGAAACCCTCTATTTTCATGCTGATACCATCACGGCCCTGGCCCAGGATCTTACCGCCTTTATCATCCGTGAGGGCGACATTGATGCCCCAAGATTCAAAGAAATGACCGGCCTGACCCGTAAATTCTCCATTCCCCTGATGGAGTATTTCGACAAAATCAAACTGACCATCCGCGTCGGTGACACCCGAATTTTGCGGAAAAAAATTCTATAAGCCACTGTCACAAAATAACAGCGCCAAGGTATTGACCCGAGATGCACAATGAGCAGTAACAGTATGAATATAAAGACAAAGTTATTTTATAAAGGCTCTTAATGCATCTCATTGCTGTTCAAGAATCACTGGGGAGAAGGGTTCCGCATCCTTCAATAATCGCTCATCCAGACACCGGACACCATGCCTGCTCATTGTGTCCGTCATCTCAATCAATAGGGGAGAAGCCGGATTGAACGACTGGAGCAGGACATTTTTTGCCCTTTTTTCCCGTATGGGCCAGTTCTCCTGTTGGGCGGACATCTCGCACCGCACCCCCAGTTCTGGCCGTGCCGTCCCCGAACTCGATACCCTGCGGGGAATCGCCGCCGTCCTTGTCCTTGCTGACCACACCTCCATGGTCCCCAAGGGCATGGGAGGCAACGGGGTATGGCTCTTTTTTGCCCTCAGCGGCTATCTGCTCACCCGCCCCTTCCTTGAGAAACATGAACGATGGACATTTTCCAGACCTCGTAAACAACATGCCAAAAGCGTCATTTTTTTTGGACATTTGTTATTGGCTCTTCGCCGACCTCAACGACT
>DYDK01000015.1 GCA_020717935.1 Desulfocapsa sp. | reverse complement strand
TCGCTTTGGGATTGCCTCACTGTTACATGGAGCAACTATGCGAAAATCGCTGTTTAACTGACAGCCATTATGTCTAAAATATTTGGTAGTCCCAACCGGACTCGTCCGGTAGTAATCATATGTGGTTTCAGTCGTGGTGTTGGCTGAAACTCCAAATCCCAGCTTAAAAAGGGAATTACGAAAGGAAACAACACGCCCTCCATTCATAGCCATGCAAGAGCATCCGTTTAACCAGCATTTTTTTCACTTTCTGCAAGCCGCAAGCACCCCTTTTCATGCGGTTTCCGCAATGGTCTCAACGCTCCAACACGCTGGTTTTCAACAACTTTTTGAAAAGAATACCTGGGCGCTTGTGCCTGGAAACGCCTATTATATCATTCGCGACAACGGTGCCCTGGCGGCCTTCACTCTGCCCCCTCAAGGACAACACCAGCCAGGATTCAAGATCATCGGCGCCCATACCGACAGCCCCGCCCTCCAGGTTAAACCCATTCCAGCCACCACGGCCCACTCATTTGTGCAACTGGGAGTTGAGGTTTATGGCGGGCCCTTACTGGCTCCCTGGTTTGACCGTGATCTCTCCATTGCCGGCCGGGTAGTCTGCACCAGCGCCGATGGCCTTCTACCGCCCCTGCTCATCGACTTCAAACGGCCCATGGCGATTATTCCCAGCCTTGCCATCCATCTCGACCGCGAGGCCAATAATGGCCGCGCCATCAACCGGCAAAAGAATCTCGCCCCCATTTTCTCCCAGATAAGTGGCAACAATCACCACAATTTTGCCGACATCCTTATCGAACAGATCAGAAAAGAGCACCCCGACAAAAGTATCACGAGCATTCTGGGCTTTGATCTTTTCTGTTATGACTGTCAGGCCCCGTCTTTACTGGGGTTGAACAACGAATTTATCGTTGCCAGCCGTCTGGATAATCTGCTGAGTTGTTTCGTCGGTCTCACCGCCTTGACCCAGGCGATGGGTCATCATGACTCGCATGACATTCGTGTGCTGATCTGCAATAACCACGAGGAAATTGGCTCTCTGACGGCAGCCGGCGCCAAAGGATCTTTTCTGCACTCGATCCTGCGCCGGATTCAGCCGGAACCCGCTCAGCTCGACAGCGCCCTGCGACAATCACTGTTTGTCTCCCTGGACAATGCCCACGGCGTGCATCCCAATTTCAGCGATACGACAGAACCCAATCATGCCCCACTCCTCAACCATGGGCCAGTGATTAAGAGCAATGCCAACCACAACTATGCTACCAGCAGTATGACTGCCGCTCTCTATAAGACTATCGCCACCGAAGCGGGAGTTGCCACCCAGAATTTTGTCATGCGCAGCGATATGACCTGCGGCAGCACCATCGGCCCACATTCCGCAGCGACATTAGGAATCCCGACGGTCGATGTTGGCGCCCCAACACTGGCCATGCACTCTATCCGTGAAATGACTGGCCGGCACGACCCCTTTCTGTTATACCAGACCATGATTCAGTTTTTCACCCATTTCGTCATTCCACAGTTTCAAAATTAAAAAATGTCCGCGCACCTTTGGAAAACCACCCTGCTCCCTTTATGTCTCTGCCTCTGCCTCCTCGTGTGCCTGCCAGATCACGGGCAATGTGAACTCAATACCCATGTCAATAAATATAGAGACATTACTCTTTCTCCTGAACGATTGCATAAGATAGACCGCTATCAGGGCCTTATTGACTACTATGCCAGCTTCTCCTTTGTTGAACCTCGGCACAAGGTCAGCCCCGATTTCATCAAAGCCCTGATTCTTGCCGAATCCGATGCCAACCCGGAGGCCGTTTCCCCTAAAAACGCCATCGGTCTCGGCCAGATTATCGCCAGCACCGGCATTGAAGCAGCGCGAGAACTGTCACGAGGAACTGTTGATTTCCACACTGTCAGTCGCAAACGATTGGGCGCGCTCAGCGCCGACGACCTCTTTGATCCGGCCGTCAATATCCTGCTTACCTGTTATCTTATCGCCAAGTACAATCAAAAATTCAATGGCAAACTGGCTCTTGTCCTCTCAGCCTGGAACGCCGGTGAAAACATCAAGGAGCTGAAACGGGGGCAATATGCCCCCTACCAGGAAACCCACGAACTCATCGGCAAGGTCAACGGCTATTATCGTTGCCTGCTCCAGCAGAAAAAGCAACAAAGAGCTTTTCGCTAAGAGACTTCACCAACCACCCTCCTCTCCCCCCATGCCCACAGCTCACCACCACTTTACCCTCCTGCTACACACCATCGAGGCCCTGCTTGGCCCGAATGGTTGTCCTTGGGATCAAAGGCAATCAACCCAGAGTCTGAAGAAGTATTTCACCGATGAATTGGCTGAAATCGTCGCCGCCATTGACAATGGTGATCCGGAAAATTTATGTGAGGAGTTGGGGGACATGCTGTTTTTGCTCATTCTCACCACTGAAATCAACCGCAAAAACGGTCTTTTTACCCTGCGCGATGTCCTCAGGAATATCAATGAAAAGATGATTCGACGACACCCCCATGTCTTTGCCGGCGGCAAAACCGGTTCCGTCGAGGAGCTGGAACAACAGTGGCGGGATATTAAGGCATTGGAGAAAGGAAAGAAAAAGTTCCCCCCCTGATTCAGCTGTCCATGCCCCACAAATAATGCTGGACACCGGGGAAGATTGTCTGGTTCCCATGCGCCGCATGGGAACCTCTTCGGGCCTGCGTTGCAGGCCGTTGTTGCAAACGACGGATATAAACGACTCGACCTGGATGCGACGCATCCAGAATGCGTTCCCATGCGGCGCATGGGAACGAGAAGAAAGAAAAAGTTTCCCCCCTGATTCAGGGGGGATTAAGGGGGGTTAAAAGGGTGCCAGATACGACGGTGAAACAATCTGACAACGAAGAGGTCACGACACTACTATAACGGAGACTCGCATGAAATTATTGAAACTTATTTTGCTATCGGGGCAATTTCTCTCCTCTGCCAATCCTGCGCATCACATTCTTCGTCGGAAAATAAGCAACAAACTTCTGGAAACCTTATTGATGTAAGCAACGGTATTTGCCAACAGAGTAATGGCCTGATGTGGCAAACCGGGAACAAAGAAGTTTTCTCCAACAGTCAAAAAGCTCTTGAATATGTCCAAGCCTTGCATATAGGGAATTATAACGACTGGCGACTTCCCAGCAAGGAAGAGCTTTACAATCTCTACCAGATCTATGAAATGAAACTTTCCGGCAATTGCCCCATCAAATTGAAAGGAAGCTACTGGTTAACCGAGGGCGATATCCATGCTGGAGAGTGGGAGGCCTATCCAATTTGCGGGGGCTCAGAATTACAATACTTCAACGCCACGGATGGGCGAATTATGGCAGTGCGACCATAGAAGAAGAGATCAGTATTTTCCGAGTCTCTAATATGTCTTGGGATTTATTGCATGACAACTTACGGTACAGCTTCTGGCCACAGAATTATACATTCTTACTGGCTTCACTACATTTATATCAAAGTTGATAAGGTGGGCATTGGCACTGTCTGTTCCGCCACTAATCCGTGGAATACCATGGGGGTCATGGCAGACCGAACAAGGTATTCCTTGTGTCACCACATGAAAAGAGTGTTTAGGGAAAGTTGAATTAACCGATAAAAGAATGGTGTCATAATGACAGCGGAAACAGAGGGCATACGCACCCGGGGAATAGGTCTGAGGAGGGGGGTACCCTGTTTCGTAGTTGGCAATAAGCAGTGGCTCATAATCTGAACCGTGCGGGCCGTTGGGGCCGGCTCCGCCAGCCTTGGTGCTATCATCGCTGTTGTGACAATCGGTGCAATAGATCCTGCTGGCAAGACTAAATTCGGGGCGCAGACTCGGAACACTGGTACCTTTCCCCGATGTAGCCACCGGATGGAAAGAGGGGTTGACCGGATCAAAGCAAAGCCGGATATTGTCTTCTTCAATCTGGCGAGTGATGATATCGGTGGTAACAAATGCACTTCCCGCATGACAGCGAAAACAGACTTCGTATTCATATTTGGCATAGCCGACGGTTGGACTTCCATTAATGGCAATACCTTTCACCCCTTTCAGACTCCCATTCACGAATGGCGCTTCTACCACTGACACATCATCTTTAAGCTGATGGGGATTATGGCAATCAGCGCATTCCACATGATACCTGATAGCTGGAAGCGCTTCTTCAGGATCATGAACACCGACAGCGTCTTCAACGGGGTGGTGGTATGATTTGCCGATCTCAGTCTGGATATCCTTGGCACCAGCTAAAACACCAGGTTTGTGGCAGTTCAGACAGGTTTCCTCTTCCAGGGCTGTCTTCAAGAGTCGTACGGCCCCTCCGGCGCTATGGGTATCATGACAGTTCAGGCAGCCAGTCACCCCAGCTAATGAAACAGCGGCATCGGCATGGGAACTGGTAGGCCAACCCGTCTTGACATGACAGGCAGTACAGAGTAGCGAATTATGATTATCCATGACCAGGAACTTACCATAGGGGTCGGAATGGGGATTATGACACGAGGTGCACTCCACATTCACATCATTCTCCAACTTGATTGCCGGATACATACTCTTCAAGTCTGAGATGTGTCTCAACTCACCATCACTAAATGCATCCATATAGAGAAAAGAAATTGGATGATCGTTTCGCAAATTAGTGCCCAAATTACTGGCACGGCCACTAAGATCAGGAACATTTAATGGAATAGGTATGGCAGCCCCATGGAGCGATCCTAAGGCAACGGTGCCATCATGGCAACTGAGACAGAGACGGGAATAGCCGGTGGGCTGACCAGGGACGGCGGTCATGGTTGATGATGTGTACAAGGTGTATATGGTCGTATTTTCTGGCCGGCTCCACAGCGGGGTCACATCACTGGCGTGATGCGGAGTGTGACAGAAAATACATACCCGCGTCTCAGATGTGGCATGAATATCTCCCGTCCCTGATACAGAAAGATTGTGCTTGGTATTGACGACCGAATTGGCAAAGGCGGTATGCGTGCTCAACAAAAGGAAACCGGTGGTACACGACAATGGCAACAGATACCGTTTTTTTAAGGCTGGCATTTTAATTTCGCTCCTTTTTCTTTTGCTTTTCATCCTTCAAATACCGGAAAACCTGGACTCTTTGATTGTAAGAGTCGGCCACATAGATAAAATCATTGCTGTCAATAAAAAGACCGGATGGCATCCAGAACTCACCGGGCTTGTTTCCGCTTTGGCCAAATTCAAGGAGAAGCTGCCCATCGCAGTTATCAAATATCTGAATGGCATCAAACAGGGCATCGGCCACATAAATATGATTGTCACTGTCGAGGGCAAGCCCCTTCGGCTTGGCAAAGGCGCCGGAAGAACTCCCAGGTTTCCCGAAAGAGCAGAGATATTCGCCCTCAGGGGTAAACGATTGAATCCGTGAATTCATGGCGTCGGTCACCAGCACGATCCCCTTTCTGTTAACAGTGACAGTGGTGGGATAATTAAACGCGCCATTTTCTCCACCCCGGCTGCCAAAACGAAACTGTTCCTTTCCAGTCACATCAAGCGCCACCACCTGGTGACTGAGGGTATCAACAACATAGAGAAATCTATTTTTCGGATGAAAAACAATCCCCGTGGGCCGGCTCATGTCCGGATGGGTGAAGGGAATAAACTTCTTCTTCTCAAGATCATAACACTCGATCCTGCCAAGAGCGGAATCGGTCAGATACAGCCTGTTCGCATCATCTTCAGCAACTCCCACCAGGGATTGAAACACTACCGGTTCACCCTCTTCATTCTCAGGCAGTACCGTATATTCACCACTCTTCATATCCAGATAATGGAGACAATTCGCCCCGCTATCCACCACAAAAAGCCGCTGCTGCTCATCAAAAAGGATGGCCTGAGGCCGTCTCATGACAACATCCTGTTTCCCGAAGATCCCCTCGGAAAGACGATGCCAAAAGCCTGGATTCAGCCCGCCTCTATTAAAAACCTTGAACTCCTTTATCCATTCGATCCTAGGTTGCAAGGGAGCCTGGGGCCAGTACAACGGCTGTACAGGCACAGATTGCTCGGGGTCAACGGGTTTTGAGAAACAGGCGGTAAGACAGAACACGAGCAGAAGGCAGGAGACAGCAGACAAAAATGAACTGCCTGATTTTTGAAACGATTTTTGAGACCTATTGCGCATTGATTTTCATCGAAAAGGATAAGTTTGATGTTCCATCGCTATCACGAAGAGAAAATTATTTTCCCGCAGAGACGCAGAGACAAACAAAAAAAGCTTTTCTCAGCATCTCAGCGTCTCAGCATCTCAGCGTCTCAGCGAGAAAAAATGTCGTTCAATGTCAGGGGGCAACAAGCAACCCCCTTTTGAAAACTGCCTCTTTATTTTTACAGGGTACCTTGAAAATTGGTCTTTTCGTCCCAACTCTTCGTTATGCTCAAAATTTTATCATCGTAATATCAACTATATGACTGCAGTAAAAAATTTTAGCATGCCTCAATTTTGAACGAAAATCCTCATTTTTCAAGGTACCCTACAGTGTTCATTTCTTTTTTATGGGCAGATCATGAACATTGATGTGACAATCCAGGCATTTTGGATATTTTTGCAAAAGGTTGCCATCATGAGGAGCGGTATGACATTGACGGCAATCAGGAATTTTCCCATGTTGGTCATGACATTCGGCACACGCAACCTTCCCATGCAGACTGGAGGTACCTGACCACTCCTTGAAAACAACACCATGACAGGAACCGCAGGTTGTATTGGATGCTGCCGATGTATCATATTTGATCTCTTTGGGCATATGGACTGGATGGCAGGATTTACACGAGTCTAAAGGTTGATCGGGGATGTGCGCGGTATGACATTCCAGACATGATGGAATCATACCATGACCGGTATGACAGGTGGTGCATCCCTGTTTACTGTGGGCGCTGGGGAATTTTGTCAATTGTCCTTGCGGTGTAGTGTGGCATGTCCCGCAAGAAGCCACCAGATTTTTATCCATCGCAATGTTCAGCGGCATGTGGGGATCTTTATGACATTCAAGACAAGCGGTAAAAGCCTTGCCGTGCGGAGGTTCTTTGTGACAGCTGCCACACTGGGGCATAATGTCAGCCCAGTTCTGTTTTTGCGGGTTATACGAATGAAACTGTTGATGACATTTCTGGCATTCGAAACGGTGGCGCTCACCTTTCTCCTTGATTTTCTGAAAAACTCCAGGATGACATTGTCCACACTGGTCTGATGTCAACGGCTTCAGCTCAGCCTGATACGGATCGCTGCTTGTCGCTGGTTTGACAGATTGCGGGGCCGTTTTGCTGTTTTCCTGCTGCCCTTGTGGCGCTGGGGCCGTTCCTCCCTCTGACTGGTTACTGTTGATCTGGCTACAGGCAGTTGTAAGCCAGAATGTTCCAATAGTTATTGAGCAACAGATAGTGACTGCTATCCATCTGGTTCGTATCATTTTTTCACCTATCCTATCCTATCCTATAAGAGTGCTGTAGAGAAAATGAACATGGGGAATCAGTTCGTATGCAAAAAAACTGACTCCCATGAATTGTTAGCGTTCGCTATTATTTTTTTACTTTCTCCGGTTTTACCTGCTCCGGTTTTTCCGATTTTGCCTGCTTCGGCTCATCAATATTGTTCAGATCGTGAGCAGTGCTATGACACCCACCACACTTCGGAAATTTTGCTATGATACCAGGGGCATGAGGAACTCCGTGGCAATCTTCGCAACGGGGAATCGTACCGTGTTTCTCCTGGTGACAGGTTACGCAACTGACATCATGATGTTTTGTTTTATTGGCCGCCAACTGACTGTAGGCATCTTGATGACAACCCGAGCACTGTTTTGAGGCCAATTCTTTCCCATATTTAACTTCCAGAGGCATATGCGCCTTATGACAATTGCTGCATTCGGCTTGAACCATATCTGGAGTATGTCCTTCATGACAACTCATGCAGGCAGGCACCGCCCCATGCTTGGAATGACAGTCGGTACAGTCCATCGAGCTGTGAAAGCTCTTAAACTTGTTGAGTTGTACCTTTTGCTCTTCATGACAGGTCAGGCAGGGTGCAGTCAATTTTTTGGCAAGACTGAGTTCAAGGGGGGCGTGGGGATTAGAATGGCATTGCAGACATCCTTCCAATTCATAATGACTTTTACCGCTATGACACTGCTTGCACTGGGGAATGATTTCCGCAACATTAGGAGGATGTCCGGCGTGACAATCTATACACGACACCTCAGTTTTATGTTTCCCGCCCCTTTCGTCAATATCTTTAGGCGCCTGAGCATGACACTTAATGCAATCGGTAATGGCCAGAGTCGGTGCTTGTGCCGCCGCTGGCACGGGCGCCTTCGCCTCTTTGTCGGCGGCCTGAGCCGTCATGGAACCCCCTGTCGTTGCAAGACACGCCATGCAGAAAGCCCCTATCAGCATGTTGCGCACCACTCTTTGTTTGGTCATTTTTTCCATTCCCCCCCCCATTTCCTTTCTCCTGTTGAGTTGTTAATAAAATATGGCAGATCAACTCTGACCCATTTCAGTTATACACAAAATTATACACAAAGTTCTGGGTAGTGCTTTTTATCATAAAATAAAAACTATGAATGACTCATAGAATATTTTCTTGTTTTTTTTCAAGAAAATATTCTGCGAAAATCACTTATCCCGTTCATCGGGGTTAGCAAAATTTATACTTCTTACACGATATCCGTTTTTTTGGCTTCATATTTTTCTCTGGTTCCCATGCGCCGCATGGGAACCCATCCGCGCCTGCGTCGCAGGCCCGAGATAATCAAGGAAAGCCGAGCGGAGTGAATTCGGTGACTGGATGCGACATCCCCCAAGAGGATTTCCTTCGGGGCACATCCTCAACTGCATTCCCATGCGGCGCATGGGAACGAGAAAAAATAAAGAATCGACAGCCTGGATGAAGCGAAGCGGAATCCAGGGAAATCCTGTCGTCGTGGCAACACCGGTCGTTTGGGGACACGATCCCGAATTAAAAAGCCAATTCGGGTCATGTCCCCAAACAACCTACTGGCTACTGACCACTTGGGTTGCGGGCGATACCGGACTGGAGTTTCCCCCCATCCCATCCTCACCAATGGGGGAAATAACCACCGCGACTGTGGCATTTGCCCACAATGCCGGTTAAATGCCACAGTTGGGGCACTCTGCCCATAATTATCTGGTGATTGTTTTGCAAAGGGGTTTCATGCTCTTTCTTGTGACCTCATTAACAGGGGGCAGCTTGAAACAATAAAAAACAAGAGAATTTGTTATAATTTCGTTGCGTAAAACATGTACTATGGCATCGGTGACAGCAACCCTGGTGTTTCGGACACTGACTCCTCAGTTGGTCTGATTCCTGCATACCCGCATACACAAGAAGATATTATTGAGCTGTTCACGGGAACAGGCCGTCATTCTCCTTTGTTACATTCAAAGAGTCCTCTCCTGTTAAATTCAACTGGGAAATACTGCTGTGAAAGAAGTTATCAATGACCTGCGGGCCCTCTATCGGAGTTCCAGAAGAACGGCCTGTACTGATGATGGAAATGGGATTCTGGATTTTCTTGTGGAGGATCTCATTGAAAATACAGGATTTGAGCGAATCGTGGTATTGCGCTTAGATAGTGTCACCCATTTTCTTGAAACACAGGTTTATTATGGGTTTCATGATGTTTCTGAATGTGGCTATCGTGTTTTTTTTGATGAAGTCAACGGCTTGCTGCGAAAAGTATATAATGATCGAGAGCCACTCAATGTGATTCATTGCAAAGGAGTGACGGGAAATGAAGGCGCCTCCACGCAGCCCTGTGACATTGTAAAAGATACTCATCGTACCACCAATGGAACCAACGGAACCAATGGAAGAATCCGGATGAATCCTTGCGTGCCTGAGCTGACATTTTCCCCTTCGCATTCCGGTCAGATTGGACAATATCAGCATTATTCGATCATGCACATGGACGGATACGATCAAACAATCAGTGGTCTCCTGGGAGATGTCACCTCTTTTTTGATTCTGCCAATCTGTGATAAAACAAACTTTTTTGGGTTCGTATTGGCCGATAAGTCTTTTTCCGAAAAAGATATTACCTGCGACGAATTGAGCCTGGCTTTCTCTCTGGTGAGCCATGCGGAATGCTCGCTGGGTCGGGTACTGGCACAAAAAGAAATGATTGACAAGATTGCGGATCAACTTATTGAGATTCAGGAGTTAAAGAGTTTTTATCAAAGTATTATCCAGAATATGCGGAGCGGACTGATTACCGCGAACCAGTTTATGGAAATCAATGAAGTGAATACCGCCGCCGAGAATTTGCTGGGCTATCAGGGACGGGAACTGCTTGGCAAACCGCTGACTTATTTGTTTGCCGAAAAAAATAATAACAACAGATGCCTCTATTTTGATACCGTTGATGAGATGGATTCATGCATGGGTTCCCTGGCAGAGCTTTCCATGCGAAAAAAAAACAGGGAAATTATCGCGGCGGAAGTCTGTTTTTCGGCGATTAAAGATATTCATAATGATATTTCTGGCGTGAGTTGTATCTTTCGTGACATTGGGGCTCGAAAAATCATGGAGCAAAACCTTGCCAGGGTTGATAAACTGGCCTCCTTAGGTGAGCTTGCCGCCGGCATGGCCCATGAAATTAAAAACCCGCTGGCTGGAATAGCTGGCGCCATGCAGATCATGGCCAAGAATTATCATGTCGAGCACCCGCACCACTTTGTTTTTAACGCGGTGCAGGAACAGGTGAAGCGATTGGACTCTTTTGTCAACAATCTGCTTCAATTCGCGCGGCCCGGTCAAGCTCATTTTTCTGATATTGATATGGTGGAGCTGCTCGACAAGATCCTTTTTCTGGTTATGGGGCAACTTGACAAGAAAAAAATAGGGGTGCGCAAGGTATATGAAAAGCCGCTTCCCCGTGTGCAAGGAGATGCCGGACAGTTGCAACAGGTCTTTTTGAATATTGCTATCAATGCCATTGATGCCATGGATATCGAGGGAAGCCTTACCTTACAGATACAGGCGGCAAGCCCATCAACAAGCCCCATCGGTCACCCGTCATGCACTCGTCTGAGTTGTTTGCAGAGCCCGGCCATGCTTAACATCTCCATTGCTGACACCGGTTACGGAATTGCCCCAGATTCACTGGAAAAAATATTCAACCCCTTTCACACGACAAAATGTAAGGGAACGGGTTTAGGCCTCTCCATCTCCCAACGCATGGTAGAGCTGCATGGCGGGGTTATAACGGCCAAGAGCAGTATAGGGGTGGGTTCAACCTTTACTGTTTCGTTACCGATTTACGCCCCCCTTGCTTCTCATGAATCATCTGACACCCTTTTTCTGAACGGGCCCCTATGAAAACAAGCCGTATTCTCATTGTTGATGACGAAAAATTAGTGTGCTGGTCGCTTGGCGAAGTGCTGACTGCTGCGGGTTTTTCTGTTGAAACAGCCTTAAATGGCGTAGAGGCGCTCGCTAAATTTAATTCCTTTCAACCGGAAATGGTTCTTCTGGATGTGCGGCTTCCCGATGTCAATGGGATCCATCTGCTTACTCAGTTCAAGGCAAGCGATGAAGACCTCATGGTGGTGATGATTACCGCCTTTGCCGATGCTGACTCGGCCGTGAATGCCTTGAAAGCGGGCGCTGATGACTACATCGGCAAGCCCTTTGATGTGGATTATATCCGCCATGTGGTCGAGCAGTTGTTTGAGAAAAAACAGCTTCGCCAGGAGGTGAATTCCTTCAAAAGGGAATTACGAAAAAAATACGATTACGACAATTTTATCGGTAATTCGCCAAAGGCCATCGAGGTTTTTAAGCTCATCAGGGTCTGCGCTGAAACCGATGTTAAAATTGTTCTGGTTCTTGGAGAATCGGGAACCGGCAAGCAACTTGTCGCCCGTGCCATTCACTATCACTCCGCCAGGGCAGAAGCCCCGTTTATTGAAACAAACTGCGCCGCTATTCCTGAGAATCTCCTTGAAAATGAGCTTTTCGGGCATGAGAAAGGCGCTTTTACCGATGCCTCCAGTCGGCATAAGGGAATCTTTGAAACGGCCAATGGGGGATCCGTTTTTCTTGACGAGATCGGGGATATGCCTCTGATTATGCAGGCTAAAATCCTGAAGGTTATTGACTCCAATACCTTTCGGAGACTGGGTGGAACAACTGATCTGGAAACGGATGTGCGGTTTATCACCGCCACCAACCAGAATCTGAAAAAACTCGTTGCCGCTGAACAGTTCCGTGGCGATCTGTTTTACCGGTTGAATGTCATGACCATTCAGATCCCACCCCTGCGCGAGCGCAGGGAGGATATTCCGGTGCTGGTCAACTATTTTATTGATCGTTTGAACAAAGAGTACGGCAAGAACATTACCGGCGTCAGCTCGGCCGCCATGGATTGTCTGATTCATTTTGACTGGCCGGGGAATGTCCGTGAACTGCGGAACATGGTTGAGCGAGCCATGATGCTTGAAAATGAGACTGTCCTCACGCCCAGGTATTTTTCTCAGGAGATACGGGAGTGCGCGGAGCAGAAGATGATGCCCCTGTCGTCATTGCCAGGCATCCCGACCGAACGACTGCTGCCAAGAAAAAACAGTATCCGCCTCCCCCTTGAGGGAATATCTCTGGAAGAAATGGAAAAAGACTTGATTCTCCAGGCCCTGGAACGATTCACTGGCAATCAGACCCAGGCTGCCAAATGCCTGCACATGTCCCGTGATACACTGCGCTATCGAATGAAAAAATACAATCTGGAAGGGTACTCTTCAGCATAAAGAACGGGACTCTTGAAGGCATCGTTGTTTCGTAACATTTTTTTCCCGCAGAGACGCAGAGACGCAGAGAGAAGTTTTTTGGCTTTTGTCATTCTCATCTCCTCAGCTCCTCTGCGGGAGATTTCTTTTGGGTTCCCATGCCGTTCTTGGACACCGGAATCGACCATAAAATTCAACGGTTCGACTGAAATGAGAAGCAAATTATTTTTTTTGAATGCAGACAAGCCCTCCTTTACACATTCCTTGTGTGTCCTTTTTTTCCTTTTCCTTGTGTCTCCACCCTTGGCCCACAGCAACAGTTGTGTCACGGCCCAGTGTCATTCTGGTCTTGTCAGTAAGCCCGTTGTCCATCAAGCGGCTCGTGAAGATTGCATGGGGTGCCATGTGCGGAAGGTTGAGACTCATCCCTCGCCGGGCCAGAAAACCTTTGCTCTGGCTGCGGAAGGCGCAGCCCTGTGCGGCGGCTGCCACGATGAGAAGATGATAAAGGAAAAATTTGGCCATGGACCGGCAGTGCAGGGAGACTGCCTGGAATGCCATAACATCCACTCCTCTGACCATAAATCTCTCCTGCGCGAGAATCAGCAGGAACTCTGCTTCAAATGCCATCAGGATTTCAGCGAGGGCATGAAAACAGCCGCGATAATTCACAATCCGGTAAAAACAAAACCGTGCGTTTCCTGTCATAACCCCCACAGCAGTCCTTTTGAGTCCCTGTTAAAAGGGAAGATGGAGGATGTCTGCGCCGAGTGCCATCAGGAAATCAGCGACAAAAGCAAAAAAGCCAAAACCAGACATCTGCCCCTTTCCAGCAAGCAGAGTTGCGGAAGCTGTCATCTTGTCCATTTCAGCGAGCATAAAAAGCTCCTCCAGTTTTCTGAAAAGGAGTTGTGCCTGAGCTGTCACGACAAGGATTACACCGGCAAGGATGGCGGCAGTAAAAAAAAGGGACTGGTCAATATTAAAAAAGAGCTGGAAGGGAAGAAGCATCTGCATGGCCCGATCAAGGAAGGAGAATGCTCGTCCTGCCATGATCCCCACGGCTCAGCCTATCCACGGCTCCTGACGAACGCCTATCCTTCAGATATGTATGCCAACTATAAACCCGGCACCTATGCTTTCTGCCTTAGCTGCCATGAAGAAAATCTTTTGCGTTTTCCGGACACGACAGTGCACACCGAGTTTCGGAATGGAAAGAACAATCTGCACTTCGTCCATTCTGCCCGCAAACTCAAAGGGCGCACCTGCCGCACCTGCCACGCCCCCCATGCCAGCAACAGCGACAAGCTCATTGCAGACGAGGGCGCGCCCTTTGGCTCCTGGAATATTCCCATTCGTTTCGTAATAAAGGACACCGGCGGCAGTTGTTCCCCTGGTTGTCATCAAACGAAGCGGTATGATCGTCTTCATCCCGTGAATTATGGCGATGAAAAGAGTGAAAACGAGGGGACGGGTGAGGACACGAAGAAACCCACGGCAAAAAAGCAGGGGGATAAAGGGCAAGAAGTAAAAGAGCAGGAAAATGAAGGGCCGGGAGAAAAAGAAAGCTTAGGGGCGCCAGTGGAAAATGAAATTATAGATGCGCCAGAGGAGAAAGAGAACGCCAAGAAATAACCCCCCGCTTATGGATTCCATTCTCGCTCCCATGCGGCGCATGGGAGCGAGAATGGAGAAAGCTACTGGGAGCAAACGAAGATGCCTGAAATATGCAGATTTCTGGGGATTGTGATCACAATGTACTTTGAAGAGCACAACCCACCTCATTTTCACATACGCTATAAGGGACTCGGAAGTTACCAATATACCATCTTGCTTCCCATCTTTGGGCCATCTTTGACTGTGCCTCAATCACAAAATCCTCGACATAACACAATTATGCCTGCGGTTTTGTTCAATCGGCACAGCCAAATCTAACCCAAATCTGGTCGCAATTCAGGTACATTGGTAATTTCCGAGTCCCTAATGACAACAGAGCTTCAATGGAAATTCAAACACCAGACCTCGTAAACAACATGCCAAAAGCGTCATTTTTTTTGGACATTTGTTA
>DYDK01000227.1 GCA_020717935.1 Desulfocapsa sp. | reverse complement strand
AGGCTGATGTCAAGCATGGAGCATTCGTCAAGCACCAGACAATCCAGATCTAAAGGAAAATCCCGATTCCGCTTAAACCCGCCGCCTTGATACTCCAGCAGACGATGCAGAGTTTTGGCCTCATCGCCAGTCACCTCACCCATGCGTTGAGCGGCTCGACCAGTGGGAGCTGCCAGAACCACCCTCTGTCCCATTGCCTGCAACAGCCGCACAAGGGTCCGGGTAGTGGTGGTCTTGCCACACCCCGGGCCACCGGTGAGAATGGCACAACGACAGGCAGCAATGCCTGTCACCGCCGCTTCTTGCTCGCTGCTCAGTTTCAGGTTCTGGGTGGCGCTGTAGGCAGCAAGCCACTGTTTGACTCGCTTATTCTCGATGGCAACGGCGCCACAGAGTTTTTTCAGACTGTCGGCACAGTTTTTTTCATCATAATAAAGGGTTTTTGAATAATAGCATGGCTCGGCGCCGGTATCGTTGAAAAGCAAAGAACGCGTTTTCAGTAGATTGCCTCGCTCCATTTCATGGAGACACTGTTCTAAACGCAATCCCAGATCAAGATCAAGCAACTCCTGGAGTTGCGATAAAATTTGATGATAGGTCAAAAAACAATGTCCCTGCTCTCGGGAAGCGGCCAGAATATGTCGAATGGCGGCCATGATCCTGGTGTCTGAATCCCGAGAGATACCCAAAGAAAGGGCGACTTTATCAGCCGAGAAAAATCCAATTCCATAAAAGTCATCGGCCAGTCGATAAGGATTTTCCTGGACATAGGCCACGGCTTTATTGCCATACTGCTTATAAATCCGCACCGCAAACAAGGTTGAAATTCCATGCCCCTGCAAAAACAGCATCACTTCTCGTACCGCCCGATGCTCTTCCCAGGCCGTCTTGATACCCGCCAGTTTTTTATGGGCAATACCAGGAACCAGGAGCAGGTCGTCGATTCGCTCCTCAAAAACATCCAGCGTGCCTCTGCCAAAATGACTGACAATCTTGCGGGCGGTTTTGGGGCCCACCCCGTGAATAAGACCAGAGCCGAGATATTTTTCCAGTCCGGCGGCAGTGGCAGGCTTTTGTTCTTCAGCCCGCAATGCCTTAAACTGCCGACCAAATGTGGGATGATTGGCCCAGGAGCCATAAAACTTCATGGTCGCCCCAGCAAAGACCCGAGTCTGATGCACGGTCACGGTCACAGCATCATGTTCCTGGAAACACTTCACCCGCAGCACCGACCAACCGGTCTCCTTATTATGATAGGTGACTCGCTCGACTATCCCCTGGAGTTTTTCTTCGATGATGGCTTTGAGCATGGGCTTGTTGTATTTCCAATTCGCTTTCAAGTTGGTACATCGCTAATGCGTCTTCCTGTATAAATAACGGTAGCAAGGCACGAGTTAGTCTCATCTTGAAAGCGAATGAGAATAAGTAGTGGCTCTGTATTCATCAAAAAAATCGCAATCGCCTCGTTTCTTGATAACATACTTGAAAAACAGAATCCAGCACAAGCGCCCAGCGGTATTTGTTACCAGAACGATTTGACTTTTTCCCTTGACATGGATTGATGGAGTCCGATAAGAAGAAAGGCAGCACGATCACGAATCTTTCATTCAATGGTCGCAATCTTCTATCTTAGGGAAAACAATGAGCAATACAACAGAATATGGCTGGAATGAGGCCTCTGGTGTCACCTTGATGAGCAAACTGCGGGCTGATCTGAAGATGGCCATAATGGGCAAAAAAGAGACGATCAAAGGAGCGGTGCGCATCGTTATCAGTGAGTTTCCCACCAAAATAACCACCCCCATAGTCCTTGAAAGCGGTAAAAAAAGCAGCCGTCCCAAGCGCGACGAGGAGATCAGCAATGACGAAATTATCAGCGTCATCATGGGCCTGTGCAAATCGGAAAAGCAAACACTGGAGCTGACCAAACAGCCGCGCTCCGAATACCTGCAAGTCCTCGAATCGTATCTGCCGCAGATGGCCAGCGAAGAAGAGATTCTCGCCTGGACAAAAGCAAACATTGATTTCTCCCAGTTCAAAAGCCCGATGCAAGCAATGGGCACCATCATGAAACATTTCGGCAAAGGCGCCGACGGTAATCTGGTAAAAAAGGTTTTAGGCACTCTGGCGGGATAAAATGTGCGATCAGCCCTACGGTTTCATCTCACTCCCAGATGCCGCATAAAAATGAGATGAAACCGTAGGGTTGCCACCTCACGCCCAATGTCATTAACTTAACGAGATAGAACCCCGCTTAAGTTAATGACATTGACCTCAATCCAGTAATCAACTTGACGGAATAACGAATGTCGAATGTCGAATGTCGAAGTTTTAAGACAGATGAATGGATGAGGAGCGAAAAAAAACTTCATAATTCGATATTCGATATTCTGCGGTTCGCTGTTAATTGCGTGAAGAGCACCGAGGCTGTCAAAACAGGCGCATAAGCAAGGCGGAAAACGCCCCGCAGGGACAGGATCCCGCAGAGGTATGGCCCAGGCCTGTTATGGAAGCCCCCCTGCTGGCAATACCGGATAAAGATTTTCCATGGTCGAGTCAGACAGTGTGCCACAATTAGTTATTGACCAACACGGAACACTTTTTGCATAAAAAATCTTCGTACAATAGAAGAAAATCCCGTTTTTTACTGACTCCAGACCTCGTCAATCATGGATAAGCAATAGCCTTGGAACCCTCTGTTTCATTG
>DYDK01000226.1 GCA_020717935.1 Desulfocapsa sp. | reverse complement strand
TCGTTGAGGTCGGCGAAGAGCCAATAACAAATGTCCAAAAAAAATGACGCTTTTGGCATGTTGTTTACGAGGTCTGGAATAACAGTACCTGCCCCGATTGCGGGCTCTGTTTTGGGGCTTGATATTTTTTGTTGGCGCCTCAATTTTACAATCCTGTGAGGCCGATCTCAGCCAAAAATTGTGCGGGTCAATTGCAACAAGGCTGCTCGCTGGTCATCGTTGAGGGGACAGAAAGGGGAGTTGTCAAAGGTGGTATCGCGATTTTCCACCACCAGCACCATCGCATCTTTGCTCAGGGTATGGGAATGCCAAGTGCCCTTTTTAACATTATAGATGGTGGCTGGAAGCATATCCTGGCCGTGAATGGATGTGATGGTTTCACCGCCTTCACCAAGAAATAAAAGACAACGGCCCCGCAACAGGACAAAGACCTCATCAGTCTCATTGTGCCGTTGCAGGGCCGTAATTTTCTCGGGTAACAATTCCTCGCTGAAATTGAGGATAGCGACCCGCCAATTGGCATAGTCAATGACCGGCTTATAACCAACACCCGTATGTTCCCGTATTTCTAAGAGCGTCTCGCTGATGCTCATTTGATTTTAAGAAGATTATCAATCTTTTTAACCCCCTTGACGGATTGGGCAATAGTCGAAGCCTTGTGCTTCTGTTCGGCCGTGTTGACAGCACCTGTCAAAGTAACCTGGCCCTCGAAAGTCGTGACAGAAACGGCAATCCCACTCAGCACCGTGTCGGCGAGTAATGTGGCCTTTATTTCAGTGGTGATGGCCGCATCGTCAATGACTTCTCCGGTGCTTCTGCCTGCGGGTGTGTAGCAGGAGGTAAAAAGTACTGTGCTCCACAGCATCAATACAAGGAAAATAATGTGATTCATCTTCTTAGTCATGTCGTATTTCTCCTGTTTGTTATCGTGAATGAATATTCCCCATACAAGAGCTCTTCTCTTTCTGTGAAGTGAAGAAATGTATCACAACCCGTTGGCAATGGCAAGGCGGTAAGCTTGCAACGCTGCTTGTATCAAGGATATGCATGGTCAGCAGTCTCGACCGCTATCAGCACCGGATCTTGATGAATGAGAATATCAGCAGTGGGAAACTGTTTTTTGATGCCCCGTTCCACCTCTTTGGCGATGGTATGGGCCTGAGCCAGGGGGAGAGTCGCATCAAGATCAAGATGGAGTTGAATAATGGCGATTTGCCCCGATTGACGGGTTCGCAGGTCGTGCATGCCGATGACCCGTGGATATCTGCTTACGATTGTTTGAATCATTTCCCGTTGTTCCCGGGGAAGTTGGTGATCCATCAATAATTGTATGGCTTCATGGGCTATTTGCCAAGCGCTGCGGAAGATGATCAGGGCGATGAGTATCGAGAAAAGAGGATCCATGATTTGTCCCCAATTGAAATGGGTGAGGAGCAGGGCAATGATAGTACAGACATTGGTGAGAAGATCGGTAACATAATGGAGGGAATCGGCCCGGATGGCTGTGGAATGTGTTTTTTTGACGACGATTTTTTGGAAGCCGATAAGAAGCAGAGTGGCCAGGATAGAAAAGAGCATAATGCCAATCCCGAGGCCCAATGATTGCACGGGAACGGGATTTTTTAACCGCTCTATGCCGTGCATGAGAAGAATCAGGGCCGAACCGGTAATGAAGCCGGCCTGCCCCAGTCCGGCCAAGGCTTCGGCCTTGCCATGACCAAAACTGTGGTCATCGTCGGCGGGGTTGAGGGAGTAACGAATAGCCATCAAATTGATCAGTGAAGCCATTACATCCATGAGGGAATCGATGAGTGAGGCCAGGATGCTGAGTGAGCCGGTGATCAGCCAGGCACCAAACTTAACCGCAACAAGGAGCAGGGCCGTGGCTACTGAGGCATAGGTGGCCTGTTTGAGCAGTCGAGCGATTTGAGGAGTTTCGGAGTGCATGATAAAAGGTGGTGTCGCGAAATATTATCTGGCGATGGGCGCAATATTTTCAACATAATAGCAGAACCTGTCCCAACAAAATTCTTTGCCACTGACCGGACAACGAAGGGTTACTTTTTTATCATCGAATCCGATCACGGTCCAGTTGCCTCGTCGTGGCCCCTGGGAAATATAAATTTCTTGACCGACGGTAAAAGGATAGGGGGTGAAAACAGGCAGGGATGGTAGCATGGCATCGTGTTTTATGAAAAAGGTTGCTGTGCAATTATCTTGCCATATCATTAAATTAAGTAAATTCATTGGTTCCCATGCGCCGCATGAGAACCAATATAGGCCTGCGTTGCAGAGCGTCATAACTCGACATGCACAGGTAAACAAAGACATTAATGGTTGAACTGGAAGCGGAGTATGGAAACGAGACGGAACCTGTTCAATGAATGACATTGAATTATCTTGATTAACTGAAGTTTCCCATAAAAGCACTACGCCGCCATCTTCAGCAACATGGTTATACAGACCTCGTAATTGGACATTGTATTCTGAAATAATGCGACAGTAAGATGCTGTAAATTCATATATTTACAGTTTTTGGCTACCACCATACAAAATTGGACACCAGGCACAAAAACACGCAGTTGTTATTTGCTAAAAACAATAATTCCAAACAGTTATAGGATGCAGGTCTCGACAAATCAAGAAAATGACAGTTTTACTGTTGTCGAGGTCTGTTATAATAGAATTTACCATGGATTTGCGTGGAGCAGGGCATAACCCAGAAAAATTATCAT
>DYDK01000225.1 GCA_020717935.1 Desulfocapsa sp. | reverse complement strand
CCCCAGGAACTACCATGGATAGGCGGAGCAAAATTGAATATGCAGTTCAACTGATATGAAAACATTAAATGTTAGCGGCTGTGTCGGTTATACGCGATGCGAAAATCGCTGTTGAACTAAAATTTACTCACTCATCAACACTGAAAGAAGATTTGAAAAGTCTTAATGACGAAATTAACCATATCTCAAACATTGTTCAGCAGTTAAATAACTTCGCCCCTTTTGATAAAAAAGAATGTGAAAAAGTTGATCTTAATTCTTTATTGGCTGGTTTGAGTAAAATTCTTTCTAAATCCATTTTATATTCCTCTAAAATTCAGATTCATTTTACCCCGGACCCAGACCTTCCGCCCGTTGTGGCTTACGCAGACGAGATCAAACAAGTTATAATCAATCTTGTCAAAAATGCTGCGGAAGCAATTCAGGAAGGCGGAAACATCTATATAGAGGCCCATCGGAAAAATTCAGTAAACGAAAAAACAGTGTCAGACAGAATGCCTCTGACTCAACACTGTGTTGAAATAATTGTCCGTGATGATGGCCCAGGCATAGCTGAGGAAATTGCATTCAATCTTTTTGATCCTTTTGTCAGCACCAAAGGCACAGAAAACTCTGGATTAGGGCTTTCCATCGTTCAGAATATCGTTTCAAAACTCAATGGAACCATTACCTGTAACAGTAACAAGGAGAACGGAGCCTCTTTTACGATTATTCTGCCCATTGATGGCTCTTGAAACAGGAGCGACAAATTCATACACTATCCATGAAAAGAGGTTTCATGATGGATCACTCTCAACATATTCTTCTTGTAGACGATGAAATACATTTCGGTGAAACGCTCAAGCAAATTCTCTCATTCTATGGATATCAGGTTACACTGGCCACCGATGGCCGTGAAGCCATAGGCCTGCTGGACAATCACATCTTTGATCTTGCCCTTCTTGATATTGAATTACCCGACATGTATGGCTACGAGGTCATTGATTCAATAAAAGAGAACAACCGTTTTTTAGTTACGATCATGCTGACCGGCAACGGTTCAATGGAAACGGCGATTCAGTCCTTGAGAAAAGGAGTCTATGATTACCTGAAAAAGCCTGTCGATTCTGACCTGCTTCTCAAAACCATAGAGAAAGCGATCGAGCATAAACAGTTGGAAAAGGCCCTCAGAGCTAGTGAAGAACGGTTCAGAGTACTGGCAGACGCTTCCTGGGAAGGAATTGTAATCCATGACCAAGGAATTCTTCTTGAGGCAAATCGACAATTTTTTAAGATGTTTGGATACCAGGAAAAAGAGTTGATCGGCACCGATATTCTTGAGAAGATATTTCTTCCTCAAGAGCTTACTACTGTCAAGGCAAGAATCAAGAATAGTGAAGTGGGTTTTCATGAGTCCACAGGGCTCACGAAAGATGGAACAAATTTTCCCATTGAAACGAATAGCAGATATATGGAATATCATGGCCGAATCGTCAGGGTCTGTGCCATACAAGATATATCGACACGAATTAAGGCTGAACAGGAAAAATTAAAACTACTTGAAAAACTGGCACTGGCAAACAAAATCGAGACAATTGGCTTGATGGCCGGTTCTATTGCCCATGATCTTAATAATATCTTGTCAGGTATTGTTACTTTTCCAGAAATATTACTCATGAAAATGGATAAATCTGATAAACACAGAGAATCCATTGAGTTTATTCGAGACGCAGGCAAACGGGCCGCAGCAGTCGTCTCTGACTTACTCACTGTGGCCCGTGGCACCACAGCAACAAAAAAAATATGCAACCTGAATGTCCTCATCAAGGATCATCTGGCTTCGATTGAACAGCAGGCAATCACTTCTCAATTTAAAGAAATGATAATCGAAACGCAATTTGCCGACGACCTGCTCAACATTAACTGCTCAGAAATGCACATTGGCAAGGCCGTAATGAACCTTCTCATTAATGCCCTGGAAGCCATCGAAAAAAATGGCACTATTGTTATTTCCACCAGTAATAGAATTCTTGATACACCACTCGAAGCGTATGAATGTATCAATGCCGGCGAATATGTTGTCCTCACAATCTCTGACAATGGTGTCGGTATTCCTGAGTCTGCATTAAGTAAAATTTTCGAACCTTTCTATTCAAAGAAAGAAATGGGCAGAAGTGGCACGGGGCTTGGCTTGACTATTGTCTGGAGTACGGTGCATGATCACAACGGTTATGTGAATGTCTGGAGTAATGAAAAAGGAACAAGCTTTGAACTCTTTTTTCCTGCCACCAGGCAACAGGCGGATGAAAAATCAGTCGGCATTTCCATGAATGCATACAAAGGACATAGAGAGACAATTTTAATCGTTGATGACCAGAAAAACCAAAGGACGATTGGCTGTAATCTGCTGAACGAGTTGAACTACCAGACTTGCGCAGTCGCCAGTGGTGAAGAGGCCATTACCTACATCCAACAGAAAAAACCGGATCTGGTACTCCTGGATATGATTATGGAGCCAGGCATGAATGGCTGTGAGACATACGAGCAAATACTCAAAATAAATCCCGCGCAAAAAGCTATTATTGTCAGTGGCTTCTCAGAAGAGGAGGAGATGAAAAAAATTCGCGAACTCGGAGTTATTCAATTTATCAAAAAACCTTATACTATAGCTCAAATCGGAATAGCAATAAAGCAGGCATTGTATAATGGTTAGTTTCGCTACGGAGTAATTAGTGTTTGAACGGAAACCCCGAGATGCTTGAGAAACAAGAGCTTCGTGAGAATTA
>DYDK01000014.1 GCA_020717935.1 Desulfocapsa sp. | reverse complement strand
CGCTCGTGTCCGCCAGCTCCGCAGTCAGATTCGCAATGAGGCGTTACAACAAGCCTCAGCATACGGAGCAAGGGTCAAAAGATGCCAGCGGCAGAGGCGGCGATGTGCAAAATCATATGCAAGCTCCTAACCGGACATCAATGCTTTCATGGCGAACAAACATAGAAAAAAGTATCCTGCCGCAATTATGGGTCAGCCATAAAATAACGAAACAACGCCACCCAGGGCCACCACCCCAATTACCTAAAGGAATTATCCGAGACAATGCAAACAATCTACCAGTTCTTCCTATCTCCATTCCTCTTGGTTGAAACAAATTATCTCTCACTCGATTCTCCATACTTCCCCCTATTCTTTGAGCCGCTCCCTGATCATCTTTAGAAAGAATTTTAATCTGAGCCAAGGCATCCAACGCAGTGCTCCAAGGGAAAAATCCCATAAATGCTTATCCGCCTTCTTGTGTTTTTTAGATGGTTCATTTCTACCATGAAAATCATCTAAATGATGATGCAGCCTGATATCCCGCACCTCCGATGTCCTTGGAAAAGCAAGTTTAGCTACCAGCAGATGATTGAGCCATGGTTTCAACTCATACGACTGATACCCTAACACCGAAACCGCTGCCCCAAAACGGGGAGCCGCATCAAGAAGTCCCTGCTGTAACGGTGCAAAATATGCATCTTGTACCTGTTCAGCCACACCTGTTGTATCCTCTTGGGTTCGGAATTCAAGTTTACAACCATCTTTCGTTAAACGATATCCGTTCAATGTTGGATGTGGGGCTCGGCAGGCCTCTTCAAAGAGATCCCTGGCATAAAGGATTGCACTGCCACCAAGATCAAAGCGATCCCTGTCATAGATAAGCCCTTCTATTGAATTATCTGGTCGTGTAGGGAAGGGAACACCACGGGTAGCCGCGAAAAGCATCCCATGGAAACGCGGCCTGTCCGAGCGATGCTGCACTGCCTCGTAGAGAAATCGCTGAATAGTGCCAAGCCAGCCTATATCAACAATGGCAACATCTGTCTGAGCAAAGAAGTGTTCCTGTTCAAGATAATTGATCAGAGCATCATTGTAAGGCCGTGTTTGCAGCCGAACCTCATCCTGAAATGCTTCATCGTCGAGAAGTTCTTGAAAACAGACGGCGTCCTCCATCGTCGTTTCAGGATACAAAGGGCTGAGCGAGGTATTCAACGCAAGATGATAGCGAACAAGATGTGAAACAATTTTTTCCCCATCCAGCTTGAATATTCGGCAAATGTCACGAAAATCACGATTTCCAGCTGGCAAGAAAGCGATTCCGGCATTCTCCTTTGTCAACCCCTGATACGCACAACAGGCACCAGCAAGGGCCATGCGACTCACATAGAGGTAGCTCACCGTTGGCAGTTTTGTTGTCGGATAGATGTGCGGGATCGCTCTTTCCCAGAACTTTTGAAACATCCATCCCTCGCGGGAAAGAAAATAGATATGGGGGATCTTGTCCTGGAGCGTTTTTTCAGCAAGACGCTGGATAAAAGCCCCTATCACCGGAGCCAGAAAATTATACCCTTCGATATACAAAGGAGAACGCGGTTGGTTTTCTTCCTCCAGAGGCTGCATTACCTGCAAAACCGTCCTTCCCCGAAAAAATGGCCGCCCCTGTCCATACCACCAGTAGCGCCTAACTAATCCCTTGCGCATCTTCTCCAGACCATCTTTCAACACCAGGGCCTGGATACCCGCCTGGCCGGGACGATAGCCATCAGAGACAGGGTTGTCCCCAACATGGAGCCAGGTTTTGACATCAAGCGCATGTCTTTCCTGCACAAGGGCAAAGCCCTTCCCTGAGGCCTTGGCCAAGAAAGAATCGGCGGAAGAGATAATATCGGAGACACACTCAGCAAACTCGCCATGTTCTACAAGTTTTCGCAAATGGGCAGCAGGAAGATAAATATCAGAAATCAATAATATTTTTTTCCCTTGTCCATACAACCGCCGGAGCCAATCAACCAGTTCCTGACGGGGAACGAGCATAGAGTTCTCAACCGACAATTCATATTCGGTTACATCGTCAAGCAGGGAGTCGGCCTGAGAATCACCAAAAATAGCAGCCATCACCTGCCGCATATAGACAGGATAGCACGCCTCCTGATCATCAAAACGCAACCCGGTTTGAGCCCTCTGTTCGGCCTCGAAGGTGTCGCGAAGCTTCTGAACCCTTTGCCACGACCAGTTCAACCCCTGCTGTTCGGCCCTGACCGCAATATAACGGGCCACAGGCACCTTCAACATGTCAGGATCATGAACACGGCGGATGAAGAGGGTGTCAAAGATATCAAAAGATATGGTCTCACATCCTTGAGCGAGCTGTTCACCAACCTGAATCAGGTGGGAAAGAGTATAAAACACTCGTTCTTTAGCGAAAAATGATGTCACTCACATCTCCTCAACTGCCACATCGCGAACTCATCCGGGCAGAAATTGACCGGATCAACATTGCTATCTGTTTTTTTATCCCCGGCAGAACAGGTTTTTGCAGAGAATTCCTTACTTCGGCCAACTCGTGTTCCAGCTCAAGCAAACGATCTGTCCCGGCGGTGACCACCCCCTGCAACTCATCTGGCACTCTGGCCATCATGTACTTTCTGATCACATCCCGATCCTGTTCTCTCCCCGTAATTGCCGCCTCTCCAAGGGTGTTGCCACTATGGATGCGATAATAAAGAAGTTTCTCGCTGTGCACATAATGTACCTGGCCGGGAAAAGCGAGCATCATGCGAAAAATAAAATCATAATCATGGAGATAGCGCAAAGAACAAAATTTTCCGACCTTTTTCACGGCCTGGGCCGTCATAAAGAGATTAGAGGTTGTCACCATGAAATTGCCTTTCAGAAAGGCCGTATACAGGTCACCGCACTGGAAAAAAAAGTTCCTGTTCTTTTGATGCCAGATGTTCCAGCCAAAGGCGGGATCAACAAATTCCTCGCTGCTGTCAGATATCGGAATAACATCGGTAAAAAGGCACTGCGCCCCGGTTTGCTGCTGGAGGGCAACTAACTTTTCAAGACGATCAAGGGTGTACACATCGTCTGAATTCAAGATCGCGACATAGTCCCCTCGCGCCAACCCGAGTCCGCGATTGATGGTGTTAAAGGCGTCCTGATTCTCCTGAAACAAATAGGTCAGACGGGGATCATTATACCCTAGCACAATCTCGGCCGTCTTATCTGTTGAGCCATCATCAATGACCAGCAATTCAAGATCTGTCCAGGATTGACCAAGGACACTCTCGACTGCTGCGCCAATAAACCGCTCGTGATTATACGCAGGAATAATAACCGAGATCATAGGGCCTGATTTACCTTTATAAAAATGGAGAGGACTTCATGATCGACTGACGTCGCCTATGGCCCAAGGATCTTGAACAAAAAAACTCATAAATTAGTCGAGGAGACTCTTTTTCACAAGTCAAATATAAAAAACTCTAACTGCCGGCATACCATTGCAAAAACTCATCAACAGGAATCTGCTTCCTATCGAGAACGCCCACATTATAATAGGGATCTCCTTCCACTAAATGTTTTCGCCAGCGATCCTGGAATACTCTGCGCTCCTGTGCCCACTCTGCGGGTTCTCCCTGATCATCCATGTATTTTCTCTCTCCCCGCTCACCAAGCCCACAAGAAAGAGAGAGGTTCTCATATCCCTGTTCACGCACTCGCAGGCAAAAATCGAGACCCCAAAACAAGGAGGGCATATTTTTATCATCAAAACCAGCACAAAGGGCAAAGAGTTCTTGCGACACCAGGCATAAATCCCAGGAAACCGCCAGCACCTTTTGTGACCACTGCAAGCCGTTCATGTGCAGGGAACATTGCTGCACAAAGTTCAAATAATACCAAGAGGAATCATTGCTCAAACAGGGAAGCGTTTCTATCGCCTCCTCCCCCTCCCCCATTTTCTGCAAACGGGGAGCAATCGCCCCAGCTCCTTTTTGCTGGGCCTGAACGAGAAGCCTTTCAAGCCAATCGGCTGCTTGAATTGTCACATCTCCATCAATAAAAACCAGGAATTCACCCCGGCTCTGCTTAGCGGCAAGGTTATACAACGCCGCCTGGCTCAGATCCTCTGGGGCTTCCAGGCAAACAAGAGTATCTCCAATTTCGCTCAAGGCCAACCGACAAGAGGCCTGCTTATCGGCTGCGCCGCTCACCAGCACTAGTATCTCGAACCGGTCATAGGCGGTCACCGCAAGCAATGAACGAACCCAGGCCGCGACATCAGCGAGGTCGTTATGCCAATAGACCAGAAGAGAGACAAGCGGCCTGGTGAGCAGCTTTCGCTCCACCCGATAGTAAAACTTCCAGTCCGTCGCCTGCACCTCAGCCTCAATTCCCCTTCTTCTCATGGCGCCAATCAGGGCCTTGCGGCCGGCTTCATCGGCATACGACTTCTGCTCGTGATTGATGCTGGTTGATGTCTCCGAGGCCCGCCAATGATAAAGCACTTGGGGAATATGGACGATTCTCCCCGCCTGTTCACTCAGTTTCAGGACAAGATCATAATCCTGCGCCCCATCATATTGCGCGTCAAGCCCGCCCGCCGCCTCAAACAATGTTCGACGACTTACCAGCAGGTGAGTGATGTAATTGTGAGACAATAACAGCTCTGAATTGAATCCGGGCTTGTAAAAAACACTTAGCCTGCTGCCATCGTCCCCGACCAGATCTTCATCCGTATAAAGAAGATCAGCCCCGGTTTCACCGATTACTTTGGCCACCTGATAGAGACAGTCCACGGTCAATTCATCATCATTATCAAGGAAGGCAATGTACTTTCCGGTGGCAAGGGCGGCAGCCGCATTGGTCGCCCCGGATATTCCCTGATTGCTCTCCAGAAAAGTCACTTTAATCCGCGGATCTCTTTGTGCCCATTTTTCAAGAACCTGGCGGACATGGGGCTGGCTGCTGCAATCATCGGCGAGACAGAGCTCCCAATGGGGATATGCCTGGTACAAGACGGAACGAATGCAATTATTAAGATAATGTTCCTCGACATTGTACACGGGAACAACAAGGGAAATCAGCGGTTTTTGGGGTAGATCCTGCACTAGGGGATCAGGATAGCGCTGTTCATGGACTCCGATTTCCAGGTAATGCTCCAAAGGGGACAAATCCGTACCGACATGAGCGAGATACAAACGACGATAAAAGCCAGGATCAAACCACCTGCTCGGACGCCTGTCCTCAGCAAGACCAACAGTGAGATAATGAGTGAACAGATCTCCTCGCGGATCAACATCGAGATTCTGTTGTCGATAATACTGCGGATCAAAAAGAGGCAATGGACTCTTTCCCTCTCCTGCCCCAAATTCTATATAGTGAGTCACCGGCTCAAAAGACAAAGTTCGTAAGACTGGAGTTCTATCCAGATACCAGGCAACATCGAAAAAAGGGCTGGGATTCCTCTGTTCAAGAGCACCGATTGTTAGATAATGGTAATGGGGGTGGAGCCCACTCTGGACGACATCAGGATAAATCTTCTGATAATAATCAGGATCAAAATAGGGTATGGCCTTTTTACTTTCATGGGATCCATAATACAGATAATAGGCGAGGGGATTGCCGATAGTATCGGGAAACAATGGTCTTTGTGCCAAATAATAATCAGGAAAAAAGTGGGGCGACGGGACATACCCTTTGCGCCATCCCTCTTGAAGATAATGAACAAAAGGCTCTAAGGAATTTTCTCTAATATCTGGATATGTTAGGAGATAAAAACGAGGATCAAAGAAAGGATTAGGTTGACGGCCTTCACGCCAGCCTTTACGAACATAATGAGCCAGCGGAAAGAGTGCCCATCTGGTCAAATCAGGATTACTTGCAAGATAATACTTCTCATCAAAAAGCCCCGACCGGCAAATAACCCTGTATCTGGCATCGGTCAGGAAAAACCAGATTGCAATCAGTTTCTGCTGAAGAAAGATGGATACTTTTTTAATCATACGATCAGGAAAATGAAGAGGTCGTTATATCAATCACCTCAAATTCACGGGTTCCGCCAGGGGTCTTGGCCTTCACATCATCTCCCACCTCTTTGCCAAGAATGCTCCTGCCCAGTGGTGAAAATACAGAAATCGAACCTTTTTTTACATCAGACTCTTCCGTACCCAGAAGCTGATAACTGAGTTCCTCATCTGTTTCCATATCTATCAACGAGACTACCGTCCCAAAGACTGCCCGCTGAATCGGCACTTCCATACAATTAATCACCTCAGCCCGACCCAGTTTATCCTTGAGTTCCTTGATTCGTCCTTCAATATGCCCCTGCCGTTCTTTGGCAGCATGATATTCGGCGTTTTCCTTGAGATCACCGTGGGCTCGTGCCACCTCAATAGCCTTAACCACCTCAAAACGATCTGTTTTTTCAAGTCGTTGCAGTTCATCTCGCAATTTCTGATACCCCCGCATAGACATTGGTACTCGTTCAACCATTTTTTCCTCCGAAAAAACAAATAACTTGCTGTTCTCAGCAGTAAAAAAAAACTTAACTTTCTGCAAAAAAAAAAGCCCTTTTGTCTATTATCTGCCAAGGCCTATTCATTGATACAAGCGATGAAGATCGATTGCATCGGTCAAAATCTGTAAATGAGTGACAGACCAATATCTTTGCGGATCTCCTGCCCCCCCTGAAGTATATCAAAGTTGCTACTTACTAAGAAATGCCGACTCATTTCAAGGAAAATTTCACCGCCAAAACGATGATTATCATATTCACCTTCTTCATACCCCAAAGAATACTCCAGTGTATAATACGAAGGAGTACTCCGACCCAACGCATCGGCAGCCAACTGATGCTTAAAATGAACGGAGACCTGATTTTGCCAATATTCGTGCGGACTCCAATAAGGGTGATCCCCCGGGGAAAATCCATTCTCAAGCAAGAAATTGCGGCCCTTATTGTTGTCAGAATTATGCTGCAATTCCTGACCATACGACACCTGCAAGAGGGTTGGCTCACTATGGAGAATATAGGATGCCCAGACAAAATAGCGATTCTGATGATTGGCATCACTGTACTCTCTGAACCTATATTCTCCCCCACCAAGCAGGCGCGGCAGAATATCTAAGGACAATCCGCCTTCCATGTCCCGCATACTTATTCCCTGCTCCAAGGCTTGCACCGTATCCTCTACCACATCTTGACGCAAACGGGCAAAACCCTGTAATTCATCACCTATTCGACCTCGTATCTCCAGATGATATAAGGGGGTCATGTCATAATAGACTCGTGGATCATCCTCATCGGGTTTATTGGCACTCGGTTTTTCAGCGCCAATTCGAGAGATAAAATCCAGATGAGAATGGGGAGAAAAAGCATATGTCGCCAGAAAACGATTTCGCCAGAGAGTCTGATCAGTCAATTGAGAAGTGGCATGAATAATACTCCAACTGGTTTCCAAGTCCTGACGAAGACTTGGCATCATCCACGCACTGCCCCCCCCCCTCGTCTGCTGAATATCCTGGTAGCCATCACGACCACTGGCAGATGAATATCCTCCATCAAGCATCGCCTTGGGTTTTCTTTTGAGATCATTGCGACTGACAGCCTCAGCCAGTTCAGGATAATGAGGACTCTTTTTCTCCATCTCTTCATAAATCAAGGCCTCTTTCCCCAACAGCCCAAGACGACTGTAAATTCCGGCAAGATCAAAAAGAGATTCAGGAGAAGGGCTTTTGTCAACCATATCCTGATACTCCTTCATAGCCTGATAATAATCACCTTGGGCCAGTGTTCTCCTCGCAGACAGCTCCTCGGCCACCAGTCCTTGCCAGCGAAAGAGGGCGTACAAATCAACACCAACCTCCGCACCAGTACTGGCAGCAGCGCCTTGGGTTCGATCCATAACAAAGGCCGGCGCCATGGCCACCGTCAAACGATCTGGTTCTGCGGGACGAGTCAACGAGATCAGATTCCAGAAGGACTGCTTGGGAGGAGGAAGCACCAATTGCGCCTGTTTTTCTGCCATTTTTTCCGTAAAAAGAAGTTCCACCGCCGGTTGCAACAATGCGTTATAGATGGCTATCGCTGCCACCCATTGATGATCAGCCCACAGGGAACGCGCCAGAATCAGCTTTTGCCACACAGCGAGATGAGTGGTGTCGGGAAAAGCCATGATTGTTTTTTCAGCACTGGGCGGCCAGGATGGGATTAATGTTGCAATAATCTGCTGAAACGAGGCCTGTTGAAACTCGACTTCCAGAAGTTGTCGAGCAAAGCCAAGCTCTTGCGGGTAATCAACGACAAGGGAGTGCAAGGCGAGAACTGCACCATCCAGATCCCCCAGTGCACGCAACAAATGAGCCTCAGCATTCCTGGCCAGCAGTGAATCAGGCTCTTTCTGCAGGGCCATCCGCGCATGCTTGAGGGCAGCATTGGAGTCCCCATATCGCTGTTCCAATTGAGAAATCTGTATCAGACTCAGGAATGTGTCGTCAGTGCTCGAGGCGGACATATTATCGCCCAGAGGATTCCGAAGCTTGCTGGTCGTGCCGGTATCAACAAGCTGTCGTGCCAATACCACAGGCTCCTTATCGAAAGGATGCTCCTTCATCAATGTTTCGATCAAAGTCTGGGCCTGATCGTATTGTCGGTCCTGAAGATAGAGATGGGCAAGGAGCAGATCGGCCTGATATTTCATTGCCAAGGCCGACGAACCAGAGAGACGCTGTTGAACCAGAAAGTCTCGATACGACTGAAGAGTGTCAATAGCCTGATTCAATTTTCCCGCCATAATTCCCGCCATAACCAAAACCCTTGCCCTGAGCAAAGACAGGTTCCTCCCGTCTTGAGCATAAGTTGCCAGTGTCAGAGAGTCTCCGGCATACTCGGACAACACTGTACCCCAGGCCCATGCCAGCTCTGCGTCCTTGCTTTGTAAGGAAAATTCAACCAACTGATACAGGACAGTGACCAGAATTTTCGCATCATCTGCGCCATCCACCACCATTTTTCGCAAGACCTGTTCAGCCTCAAAAACATTACCTTCTCCGTGCAAAGCCTTAGCCAAAACCAGACGGATTTCCGCACGAAATGCATCGTCCCCAAGTCTGGTTGCCATCAGTTCTTGACAGAGATTTTTGGATTTGGTTGCCAGACCGTTTGTCAATAAGACCCGGGCATACTGCAGGTCCATGGCCAGTTGCTCCCTCTCGGACGGAGCTTCCCGACGCAGAAAATGATATTGTTCTTCATAAAAAGCAATCCACCCCAGCTGGGCAGATACCTCGAGAGAATGGCGACGAATGGCGGAGTCACTGGGCACCACCTCCAGATAGCGATGATACCAGACTAATGCCGCCTTCAATGTCCCCTGTTGTTCCGCCAGTTGAGCATTGGCCAGAAGGCATCGTGATTTCTGGCCACCTTCTTTGCATATTTCAGGCAACAATACTCCAAGAAAATACTCTGCCTGTTTCAGATCATGCTGTTCAAGGAACAGTTCGGCGAGCCGTAGAATAACCCCTTGATTCTCGGGATCATGCTGATGGATAACGGCCAGTGCCCCACGAAGCTCCTTACTGTTACCGTTTTTTTCAAGAGATTGAACCATCGAAGAATAAATAGCCAGACGACTGGGACTCACGGGTGCAAGTTTTTTCCATATGGCTTCAGCCCCCTCTTGACCCACCCTGCTTGCCATGTCTTGGGCGAGCATATCCTGAATTTTTGCTATTTCCTGGACAACACCCTGATTTTCAGGGCGTCGCCTGAAAAGCTCTTCATAATACGGCAAGGCCTTATCCGGTCGCTGAAGATCAAAGAGATAAATAGCCCCCACTTGTTGCAAAAGATGATCATGACGATCAGTTTTTAGTTCCCCTTGGGCCAAGAGAATAAGAAGATGGGGCAAGGCAGCTTCTTTTTCACCCCGTTTCAGAAGATAATCAGCCAGTTTTTCCTGAAACAGTTGATAGTCAGGATATCGTTGCAAGTATTTCTCCCAGCACGGAACAGCCTTATCCTCCTGACCACAACGCTCAAAAGCCATAGCTGCTTCTAATAAAATGAGATCTTCCACCTTCGGCTGAGAAACCAGTTTTTCATAGTAGAGCACAGCCTTTTCCCTGCGACCTGGCACGGAAAAACGAGATGTTGTGGATGCATGAGACGCTAACTGCTGTAGAAGAATCCTGTCATCAGGCCGATGCTGGTAGAGTTGTTCCATGAGTGGAAAAGCCAGTTCATCCTTACCCTGTCCCTGGAAAGCGGCAACCAAGCCGTCCAAGGCCTCAATGACTTGCTGCCCATCTAATTCAGCCTGTCTTTTATACACCGATTGATAATAGGTTGCCGCTCGGGCAAATTCTTTCTTTTTCAAGGCAACCAGACCGGCACTCAAAAGGTAGTCGGTTCGTTGAGGGGCCTTACTAAGAAGAGATTCCATAATGATTCCAGCCTGCTCCCAATCGGCAAGGGCAATCAGCACCAGACCATACTCCCATGAAGCCTCTTCAATATTTTCTTTCAAAACAAGCAACTGAGCATAGGCGAGGGCTGCTTCGACATATTTTTTCTGACGAGTCAACTCACGAGCCTTATCCCAGAGCCCCTTCCACTCAGGCTCTTTACTGGTGTCAGTGATAACAATATCACGAACGGGGGCAATGGTTTCGTCAACAGAAACGGCATGGGATACCAACGAGAGGGAAGAAAGGGACAGAAACAAGCAGAAGATGGCAACGACCCGCCACACTGACGAACCGTTTGCTCCAGAAGATATAGCAGGAAAAGAACTCACAAGGGCAACACACTTATCGCCGATAAAATTCAGCTATTTTTTCTACCACAAACGCTTGCATATCCGCAGTTAATTCAGGATATATGGGCAAGGCCAGGGTCTCGGCAGCCGCCTTTTCGGCTTGGGGAAAGGATAAAGTGGGATAATCTCCCCTCAAACATGTTTGCTGGTGCAGGGGAACAGGGTAATATACTTCACAGCCAATATCTTGAGAGCGCAACCAGTCAATCAAGGCCTCACGGCGCTGAACCCGCAGAACGAACTGATTATAAATATGATAATTCACACCCGTACTGTTGCTATCCTTTAGTTGTTCATGATAAACGGCCTTGGGTAACTGCAGAACACCCTCATCAACAAGCCCAGCTTCAGTAAAGAGTTTCCCATAGCGACCGGCATTTTCTCGTCTGGCCCGATGCCATTGTTCCAGATAGGGCAATTTAATGCGCAAGACCGCAGCCTGAATAGGATCAAGGCGAAAATTACCCCCCAGCAAACCATGATAATATTTGGGCGCGGCCCCATGATTCAGTAGAATACGGATTTTGTCAGCAAAGACACGGTCATTGGTCACTACCATCCCACCATCACCGATTCCCCCCAGATTTTTACTGGGGAAAAAAGAGAAACAGCCGGCCAGCCCTATGGAACCAGCCTTTTTCCAGCATCGGCTTACCTCTGTCCGCAATACCGCATCTGGCCCCGCAGCCATTGGACATTGTGCCCCTATGGCTTGCGCCGCATCCTCAATAACCGGCAGACCATAGCGATCGGCAACCCTCATAATCGCCGTCATATCAGCACATTGACCATACAAATGAACGGGCAAAAGGGCCTTGATCTTGCGTTCATGATCACGGGCGACCACCTCTTCCATAGCCGCCGGATCGACATTAAAAGAGACCGGATCAATATCAACAAAGACCGGAGTGGCTCCAAGCCGCAAGACAACTCCCATGGTGGCAAAAAAAGAATAGGGTGTCGTCAGCACCTGATCGCCAGGGCCAATCCCCAAGGCCATCAAGGAAACAAGAAGGGCATCCGTACCACTGGAAACGCCCACCCCGTACTCAGCCCCACAATAGGCGGCAATTTCCTGCTCCAAGGCAGTAACTTCCGGCCCTTGGATATAAGTAGTTGAGTCAATGACACAGGTAACAGCATCAAGGATGTCAGATCGAAGATACGATAATTGTTGTTTGAGATCGAGTAGAGGGACTTTCATTCATCACGCCTACAAAAAAAGAAAAACATTAAAACCAAAGAAGAAGAAAAGGATACACTCAAACTACCGCCCGCCCTTCATATTCATATCTTCACCATCGAAGAAATCTTTAATATCTGGCATTTCTGCCTCAAAAAATTTCTTCATCTTCTGCAGCAGGTTGACCTCAATCTGACGAACCCGTTCTCGGGAAATGGCAAACTTGTCCGCAATATTCTGGAGTGTTATGGGATCATCGGTGAGCAACCTCTCTTCCAGAATCATGGTTTCCTTGCTGTTCAATTTTTCTTTCAGAATCAGCAACATCTCCGCAATCTTTGCCTTCATCTGGCTGCCTGCCACCATATCTTCAATCCCCGGACCTTCACTGGGCAGGAAGCTTTTTTGTTCTTCTTCCGAATCAGCACGCACCGGACTTTCAAGGGAAACATCGCCGCCACCCATTCGTTGACTCATCTCAATAACTTCACTCTCCTTGACATTGAGTCGCTGGGCCAGCAATTTGGTCTCTGGTTCAAAGCCTTGTGACTCCAAAAGCTTCTTCTCCTTATTGAGACTGAAAAAGAGCTTGCGTTGGGCCTGGGTGGTGCCGATCTTAACCAAACGCCAGTTATCCATAATAAATTTAAGAATATAAGCCCGGATCCAGTAAGCGGCATAATAGGAAAACTTCACCCCCCGATAGGGATCAAACTTTTTGGTTGCCTGCACCAGACCGACATTTCCCTCCTGAATCAGATCCATGAAGTTCTGCATCCAGTATTTCTGGAAATCCATGGCCACCTTGACCACCAGACGCAGATTGGAAGAGACTAGACGGTAGGCAGCATCCTGATCTCCACTCTCGCGAAACTTAATCGCCAGCTCATCCGCCTCTTCCCGAGTCAACAACTCATATTGACTGATTTCCTGCAAATACCGATGGAGAGCCGGATTACTCAGGGCCGGAAGATGCTCTTCATCAGAAACAGTCACCAGAGGATGATCGTAGAGTTCGGCTTCACTCCCATCGGATTCAGGTGAATCAAAGAGATCCTCGACATCAACGGGGCCAGAACTATCAGGTTTATTCTTATGTGAGGTCATCGCAAGCTGTCATAAGGAGGCTACTCAAAATAAACTGGACAAAATTGCGCTCGGATTTGGGTTGGATTTGGTCGGGACGATTGAACAAAACCGCAGGCATAATTGTGTTATGTCGAGGATTTTGTGATTGAGAATCGGCCAAATACGACCCGAAGACGAGATGCAAGGTGTTCAGGTTATTTTGAATAGCCTCCTAAGTGATAAAAAAGAACAGTAATTGAAGCCTGTTATTATTACTCCAGTCCCCTTAAAGTGCAACCATTATATCTTTTGAAAAATAATCGACCAGCCCTGATCCCCTTGCCTTTTTCTCGTTATCAGCGGGAAATAAAAGAAAAATTCTATTCTCTTCTTGGCTGTTTTATGCTACAAGTCTATTTTTTTATAATGTTGTAAAAAACCTTTCTTTCAGCATCTCCCATAACCTTTCCCGTAACCGATGAAACACATACGCAATTTCTCGATCATTGCCCATATTGATCATGGCAAATCAACGCTGGCCGACCGCATGATTCAGCTCTGCAACCAGATCTCGGTTCGTGAGTTCAAAGACCAGTTGCTGGACAATATGGACATTGAGCGAGAGAGAGGCATCACCATCAAAAGTCAGACCATTTGCCTGCCTTACACCGCCAAAGATGGTAAAATCTATGAACTCAACCTGGTGGATACCCCTGGCCATGTGGATTTCAGCTACGAGGTCTCTCGGGCCCTCAGCTCCTGCGAAGGTGCCCTGCTACTCGTGGATGCCGCCCAAGGCGTTGAGGCCCAGACCCTCGCCAACCTCTATCTGGCCATGGAAAATAATCTGGAAATTATTCCGGTCATCAACAAGATAGATCTGCCATCGGCTGAACCTGAGAAAGTTGCCCTGCAAATTGAAGACGACCTGGGACTCGATGGCGATCACATCCAGCTCTGTTCGGCCAAGACCGGACAGGGCGTTGATAATATCCTTGAGGCCATTGTCTCGTTTCTTCCACCCCCCAAAGGCAACCCAGACAGCGAACTCCAGGCCCTGATCTTTGATGCCCACTACGATTCCTTCCGGGGTACCATCATCTCCTGCCGTATTATCAATGGCACTATCAAGGCCGGCGAAACCATCAAGTTCATGTCCAACGAGGCCTCGTATAAAGTTGAGGAAGTGGGACTCTTCCGGGGCATAGGCAAGGAGGCCCAGAAACAGCTCTCCGCCGGACAGATTGGCTATATCCTGGCCGGTATCAAGACCATCAGTGACACCCGCCCCGGCGACACCATCACCCACAAAGATCGGCCCTGTGCCAAGGCCCTGGACGGATTCAAGCCGATGCAGCAGGTGGTATTCTCCTCTCTTTACCCCATATCAACCGACGACTACGAGAATCTGGCCACGGCCATTGAAAAGCTCCAGCTTAATGATGCCGCCCTGACCTTTCAGAAAGATTCATCCGTGGCCCTTGGTTTCGGTTTTCGCTGTGGATTCCTGGGTCTGCTCCACCTTGAAGTCATTCAAGAACGATTAGAGCGCGAATTTGACATCTCCCTCATTCTGACCGTCCCTTCCGTTAAATACAATTTTTATCTCAATGACGACAGTATGGTCGAGGTGGATAATCCTGCCCATTTTCCTGATCCGGCCAAGGTCAGTCGCGTGGAAGAGCCTTATATTAAAGCCACCATCCTCATGCCCGAGAAATATATGGGGGTGGTCATGGCCCTGTGCATGGAACGACGCGGCGAAAACACCCACTACCATTATCCGACCCCGGGCCGGATTGAACTGACCTGCGAACTCCCCTTGGCCGAAGTCATCTATGATTTTTATGACAAGCTCAAATCAGCCACACAAGGCTATGGTTCTTTTGATTATGCCCTCTATGATTATCGCAAGAGTGATCTGGTCAAGCTTGACATCCTCGTGAATGGTGAACTGGTGGATGCCCTCTCGCAACTGGTACATCGGGCCAACTCCCGTGCCCGCGGCCTCCATGCCTGTGAACAACTCCAAAACGAGATTCCGCGGCAGATGTTCAAAATTGCCATCCAGGCAGCCATCGGCGGAACCATTGTCGCCCGCACCACCATTTCCGCCCTGCGCAAAGATGTTATCGCCAAATGCTATGGGGGTGATATTTCTCGGAAAAGAAAGCTGTTAGAGAAACAGAAGGCGGGTAAAAAACGAATGAAGACCGTGGGCAATGTGGAAATCCCCCAAAAGGCTTTTTTAGCGGTACTCAAATCTGAGCAATAAAAATTATTGAGCATGTATGTACCCAGTTTCATCCGCCACAAATCATACAACTGAAGTTTCCCATAAAAGCACTACGCCGCCATCTTCAGCAACATGGTTATAATAGAATTTACCATGGATTTGCGTGGAGCAGGGCATAACCCAGAAAAATTATCAT
>DYDK01000224.1 GCA_020717935.1 Desulfocapsa sp. | reverse complement strand
CTTCTGTCTGGAATGCCCGAAAGCAGATGGTGGACTGGCTCCGCCCGCATTTTGACGAGGAAAATGAGCTGGTGGATCTGTTTTATGCAATCACAAATTGCCATGGCTGGATCAAGTCTACCAAGGCTGAAGTTACGGTACGACTTGAACCGCTGCAACAACCAAAGCGCAGATGTGCGCAAGAGCTCCTTTGTCGCAAATTGACAAATCTCGGAGCACGCACTCCAGCCGGAAAATGGCTAGTCGTTGAGGTCGGCGAAGAGCCAATAACAAATGTCCAAAAAAAATGACGCTTTTGGCATGTTGTTTACGAGGTCTGTAATAGTTTAAACTGTACGCTTTCATAAGGAGCGATCAACAATGAGTGAAGCGAAGACGAGGAATTTCATACAGCCGAGTTCAAGGCAAAGGTAGGTTTAGAGGCAATACGCAGTGTCAAGACGATCAACGAGATTGGCCAGGAATATGGTGTCCACCCTGTGACTGGTTCGGGCATTGGAAGAAGGAGATTCAGGATCAGGCCAAGAAGCTGTTTGGAGGCAACCGAGGCCCCAAGCCGATTTCCGCATACAGCGATCCAGAGCGGCTATTCAGCGAGATCGGCAGGTTGAAGGTGGAGCTTGACTGGTTGAAAAAAGTCTGGGATCAGTCGGTTGTAATTCGCCAATCCTGGGTGGGCAAAGAGGACGCATTGTCTCTATCTCGGCAATGCGAACTGGCAGGTGTTTGTCGCTCAACGATTTACAGGCTGCAATCCCCTGTGAATATTGACGAAAGCAATCTGTTGATCCGTCATTTGATCGACGAGAAATATACCCGGCACCCATCCTGCGGCAGCCGCAGGATGGTGATTTTTCTCAAAAATTCAGGTCACATCGTCAATCGTAAAAGGGTGCAGGGGTTGATGCGGGAAATGGGACTGGCCGGTATGGCGCCTGGCCCCAACACCAACCGCCCGCACCCTGAGCACAAAGTCTATCCGTATCTGTTGTGCGGAGTCCTTATAGTCAGGCCGAACCAGGTCTGGAGTACGGATATCACTTATATCCGAATGGCCCGTGGATTTGCCTATCTGACAGCGGTGATCGACTGGTATTCCAGGCGGGTATTGAGTTGGCGGATCAGCAATACCAAGGATGCTGTGTTCTGCGTTGATTGTCTGGAAGAAGCCTTGCGCCGGCATGGCAAACCGGGAATATTCAACAATGATCAAGGCTCACAGTTTACAAGTGATGCCTTTACTGGCGTGCTGAAACGCGAAGGAATTGCAATCAGCATGGATGGCCGGGGTCGTGTCTTTGACAATATTTTCGTTGAACGACTCTGGCGGACTGTCAAATATGAAGACATTTATTTGAAGGACTATGCCACAATACTTGAGTTATCGGCAGGACTGGTCGAGTATTTTTCCTTCTACAACTACGAACGCCCACATCAGTCATTGGGACAGAAGACGCCTGTCGTTGTCTATAAAACCGCGATGGGCGGTGGAACCATGATTGTGGACAAGTACCCGCGCGCGGTGGAGAACCCCTGTTCCGCTACGCTCCACATGGGTTCCCTCCACCGCAGAGTCTGTACCAGAAGTACCAGTAGAGGCTGAACCGGGGCAGCGCCGACCAGTTGCGTTTGAAATTGAATGTACAGCTTAAACTCAGTGGATTTTTGTCTTGACTTAGGGGTCCACTTTACAGGTACTGTATGGGAATGAGGGGGGGGCACAGGCAGGGGATTGGTTAATCCGATAAAGTAGAACTGTTTATTCATTTTTTTTACCATTATCTTAATAAAGGAATCGCCAAATCCATGAGCATCTCCCCCAATGTAATACGGCATGCCGCTGCTGTAACCCGGCCCCGACGAGAGACCTTAAACGGCCATAAAAGCGTCAATCTCTGGTTTACCGGCTTGTCCGGTTCCGGTAAATCAACTGTGGCTCATGCCGTAGAAGAACGACTGCATTTGCAGGGCAAAAGAACCTATGTCTTTGATGGCGATAATGTCAGGCATGGGTTGTGCGGTGATCTTGGTTTCAGCATGGAAGATCGTCGAGAAAACTTGCGGAGAATTGCTGAGATGACACGGCTTTTCCTCGATTCAGGGGTGATCTCCCTCACTGCTTTCATCTCGCCTTTGGCAGAAGACCGGTCTCAAATCAGAGAAATTATTGGCCCCGATGACTTTATTGAAGTTTATTGTAACTGTTCTCTGGAAATCTGTGAACAAAGAGATGTCAAGGGCCTCTATAAAATGGCTCGTGAAGGGAAGATTGCAAATTACACAGGTATCTCCTCACCCTATGAACCGCCGGTCAACCCTGATATTGATATAGATACTGGCACGCAGCCCTTAATGGAATGCGTGAATGTTGTTGTGGATTTTCTCCGTGCCAGGGGGATTATTTTTAAATAAGGGTCTGTCCATGTTATTTGGGGACAGGCCCTAAGAGGAGAAAAAACCATATGAAGTACAAGGTCTGGTTAGCCCACATGGCGTAACCTGAAGTGCAGTCAGTGCGACATCGTGGTGTTGGGTTACGCTGAACTAACTCAGCTAACTCAACCTACTTGGTTTGTGGAGCGGTAATCCAATAATCTAAGCGGACAACACTGTCAAAAACTAATCTCTGCCGAGCAGATGACTACTAAATGGCGAGATTTTCAGATTGATTTATTACGAATCCAACACAATTAAGAGGGAATATTTATGTTAAACAGCGATTTTCGCATCGCGTATAACCGACACAGCCGCTAACATTTAATGTTTTCATATCAGTTGAACTGCATATTCAATTTTGCTCCGCCTATCCATGGTAGTTCCTGGGGCAG
>DYDK01000013.1 GCA_020717935.1 Desulfocapsa sp. | reverse complement strand
AATTTTTCTGGGTTATGCCCTGCTCCACGCAAATCCATGGTAAATTCTATTATAACCATGTTGCTGAAGATGGCGGCGTAGTGCTTTTATGGGAAACTTCAGCTCATCCTCTTCCATTGTCTATATTCATGAAAAAGTTTTTTACCACCCTTGCTACCCTCTTCCGCTGGTTAGGAAAATTCCTGACTACCACCCGCACTGTTTTGGGGAATCTTATTTTTCTTATTCTCATCGTGGTCATTTTCAGCGCATTTTTTTCTGAAAAGAAACCGGCAGCTCTTCATAATGCAGCCCTGGTTCTTTCTCTGGCTGGAAATATTGTGGAAGAAAAACAGTCTGTTGATCCATTTTCCGAATTGATAGACGAGCTTGCGCCGACTCCGCAGGCACCTTCCGAGACCTTATTTCAAGATATTCTCGATGCCATTCATCATGCCGAGACTGACACCCAGATTCGCTGTATTCTTCTTGATCTCAAGGATTTGGGGAGCGTGGGATTTGACCAGATGCAGACCATCGGTGCGGCCTTGGAGCAGTTCAAAAAGAGTGGAAAAAAGGTTGTTGCCGCTGAGGATTATTATCGGCAAAAGGCTTATTATCTTGCCTCCTATGCCTCGGAAGTCTATCTGAATCCTATGGGCGGTGTTGATCTTCACGGTCTGGGTTCGTACCCGCTCTTTTTTCGAGAGGCCCTGGAAAAATTGCGGGTCAATTATCATGTCTTTCGGGTGGGCAGTTACAAATCGGCTGTTGAACCTCTCTTGCGGGACGGGATGTCCATGGAGGCCAAAGAACAGATGCGCAGTTTGTTGACTCCTCTCTGGGCTGTTTTCACAGCAGATATATGTCAACGACGCTCTCTTCCGGAGGATGCCATTGATCAATATGCCAATGAAATTGCGAAAAATCTCTCTGATGCTGGTGGGAATACCGCTCAATTAGCCTTAAACAGCAAGCTCGTCGATGGTCTCAAAACTCGTGAAGAGCTCCGTGTCTATCTGGGAGAGCTCACCGCCACTCCCGCCGACCAGAAATTCAGTCAGATCAGCCTGAATAATTATCTCCACACGATCACCCCTTCCTATCAACCGCCCCTGATGGCCGCTGACAATACGATAGGGGTCATCATTGCCGAGGGGATGATTCTTGATGGTCAGCAAACTGTGGGCGCCATTGGTGGTGACACCCTGGCGGCGGTAATCCGCAAGGCACGGCTTGATTCCACGGTCAAGGCCGTGGTGTTGCGGATTAACTCGGGGGGTGGCTCGGCCTTTGCCTCCGAGATCATTCGTCAGGAAATTGTGGAGTTCAAGAAAAGCAAGAAACCGCTGGTAGTTTCCATGGGCTCCACTGCCGCCTCCGGCGGGTATTGGATCGCTGCTAATGCCGATGAAATATGGGCAGCGGGCACCACTATCACTGGCTCCATCGGTATCTTTGCCGCCATTCCTACCTTTGAAAAGAGTCTGGCTTCCTTAGGGGTTCACAGTGATGGTGTCGGAACCACCCAGATTGCTTCTGGTCTTGACTTGAGTCGCCCCTTGCCTCCGCCCTTGCAGGAATCACTGCAAATGACGCTTGAATATAACTATCAGCAGTTTTTGACCATCGTTGCCAAGGGAAGGGATATGGATGAAGCCAGGGTGCGGACTGTTGCCGAAGGGCGGGTCTTTCATGGTAAAGAGGCCCAGCAACTGGGACTGGTGGATAAATTAGGAACACTGGCAGATGCTGTTGTCTCGGCGGCAAAACTGGCAAATATAGAAAATTACACAGCAAGTTATATCGAAAAGCCCCGAACCCTGCGAGAAGAGATATTGGGAATGTTCTCCGGCAAGGCACTGCTCATTTTGCTGCGCCAGACCGTGTCTCCGGCTGTTGCCGAGCAGGTCGCCAGTTTTGCCAGGATAACCGCTCCGGCCAGAGATTTTTTGTTTTTTAATGATCCGGCCGGAGTGTATGCCCATACTCTGATTCAAGGCCCCTCTCTGCTCGGCCCGTAAAAAAGATCAATGCATAACAACCAACTGATACCACAGGAAAAAGTCATATATGTCCTTTTCAGCAGATACTCTTTCCTTACTCTGGCATGATCTGCTCTGGCCTTTGCTGCGCCTGCTGGGTTTGTTGTCTATCAGTCTCTTTTTTGCTACCCTGGTGGAATCGCTCAACTGGACCAGTAAGATGGCTGCCCTGTTCCGCCCCCTGTTGCGACTGGGGAATCTCTCAGATATTTCCAGCGCCTCGTTTACCTTGGCCCTTTTTTCCGGTATCAGCGCTAATACCATGCTGGCTGAGGCCTACGAGCAGAAAAACATCTCCAAGAAAGAACTGATTCTGGCCAATCTCTTTAACTCTCTGCCCACCTATTTTCTCCATTTGCCGACCGTCTCTTTTATTACTGCTCCCATGATTAAAGGGGCGGCGATCATCTATGTGGGACTCACCTTGGGGGCCGCTCTTCTTCGTACCGTTTCCATCCTTGTTGTCAGCCGTTTTATTCTTCCCAAACCGGTTCGCAGAGAGGAGATGCAGATGGAAGGGCCGACCAGAAAGGGTGGGGGATGGGAGGCTGTCTTAAAAAAAAGCTGGACTCGTTTTCACAAACGCATTCGCTCAATCGTTTACTTTACCGTTCCCATTTACATTGTTATTTTCTGGTTGCATCGGGCCGGAATCTTCACGGCCGTGGAACGGTGGATGGCGGCCTCGTTTTCTTTTTTGTCCTGGCTGTCTCCTGAAGCGATGGGGATTATCACCCTGCAAATCGCCGCCGAATTTACCGCTGGCCTGGCGGCTGCCGGAGCCTTGTTGGAGGCCGGAAACATGAGCTACCGGGAGATCATCCTGGCCCTGCTGGTCGGCAATATCCTTTCTTCGCCGATTCGGGCCATTCGTCATCAATTTCCTTATTATGCGGGGATTTTTAAGCCCAAGGTGGCGGCGGAACTCATTTTTTACAATCAACTCTTTCGGGTTGGCAGTCTGATGATCATGGGCTGTTTTTATTTTTTTCTGTCATAAAAAGAAACTCCCTCCCTTGAGGTGCGCATATCCATGACCACTTCAAGTCGGCAGTGTGATGGATAATGTGACAAAGCAGAACTATACGAGCTGTATGTATTCCATACTCTGAACTTCATATAGCAGAGCTTTGTGCAAAAACATACGACTTTCCTTTGAACGGCCCGTCTGCAGTAAGCGGCACAACAAAAAAGAAATCTCAATCAGCACAAGCCCAGCGTCGCGAGTCCTCCACAGGCGGCCAGGCAGCTTGCTAAAAAGAGATAATCGGCGGGGATCAAAAGCGGCTGGCGCAGGAGGAACAGCTTGCCGGTGAAGCCGCGCAGGAGCATGGCCTGATGCACCCGTTGCGCCCGATTCCAGCTTTTCACCAGGGTCATGGCGAAGAGATGGCTCAGGGTTTTGTAGGTGTGCAGGTTGGTGCGGGCGACAAAACCCCGCATGACGGCGGCGCGGTGCAGTCGCTGATACTCCTGATGGATGACGAAGAGATAGCGGTAGGTAGTCAGGAGGATAAAGCAGAGTCGCGGGGGAATGCCAATTCCTTCGAGGCCGTGTCCGAGGCTGGCGATGGTGGAGGTGGACAGCAATGCCGTCAGGGCAAGGGCTATGGTATTGCTCTTCAAGGTGATCAGAGCGGCGAGCCGGATACCTGAGACGCTCAGGGCCAGACCATGAAGGTGGGTGGTTTCTCCACCGTAGGTCAGCGGCAGGGTCAGCCAGAGAAAGAGCGTGAAGACATTGACGGCCAGCAAGTGGCGCAGGACAGGCAGGATCGGCAGTCCGGCAACCAATACAAGGAGCAGGGCAAGCACCCCCGCCCCTGCCGCCACCACAAAGGAATCCGTCAGGGCGACAAGGACAGTCAGGGTTATCGCCGTGATGATCTTGACTCGGGGATCCCGCCGGTGCAGAGGGGACTCCCCGATGGCAAAAGGTTCGTCAATCACTGGGCTGCCTGGGGAAATGGTTCCATGTGCAGCCAGAGTACGGCTCCGAGTTCTACTCCTTTTTCCTTCCCTGAGGGATCCTTGATAAGAGCGTCTCCTTCGTTTAAGGCGGCAAATCCCCACCATCCGGCGGCAGGACAGGTGAACGAAAAGACCCCGTTGGCATCCGCTTTCACCACCTGCGTGATATGAGCATCGCTGGGCGCTTTCAGTGCCTTGGGTGTTCCCGCTTCTTCATTGTAGAATTCCACTTCGACTTCAGAACCGGCAACAGGCTTGCCGTTGAGAAGGACCTGGCCGGTAAAGGAGTTACCGGCATAATTACCGAAAGGTCGCAACGACGGCACGATTTCCGTCTTCAGCCCCAAGGGTTCACTCCATCCCTCATCCCCGTCAAAGGCGGAAATAGCGGTCTTGGTGTAATGGATGATGGAGACATCCTCGGCTGGTTCCCAGTATGGCTGTGGCTCCATGACCAGCCAGGAGACTCCGGGGCGCTTGGGGGCAAATGCAAGGCTCCAGCCCTTATGCCCCATGATGGTGGCGGCAGTCAGTTTGGCGCTCAGATCCTCTTTCTTGCCATCGGTGATGGCGTAAAATGCGGCAGGCTTGGCCAGATCCATCCCTAACCCGGCAAAGGGGTGGGAAAAGGAGAGTTTGACATCGACGGACGGGTGCTCCTGATTCACCTGATTGGCGGAGGGGATGACCATGCCGAAATGGGCCTGAGCCGGACTGGTCAAGGCGCACAGAGACAGGGCGAACAGAGATGAGTACACGATTGTTTTCATGGGGCGCTCCTCAAGTTGGGTAAAATGTTGATGGTTGGAATCTTTTGCCGACAAAGGGAAAGTCGAAATCTGCCAAGGATTATTTCTTGCTTTTCATCCAGGCAAGAATTCCTGCAATACCGATGATATAGCCAATTCCTCCCAGGATGTCGGTGAATTGTGGCCGATGTTCCGCTGCTTGAGCCAGACTGCGGCGCAGGGGGGCCAGTTTGGCCTCCAGGCGTTCATCAAGGATGCTGACCAGTTCTTCTCGGGTGATCGTTGACGGTGGCGTGGCGACCGCACCGGTTACCGGTGGCGCGATGCTGTCTTTTGCGGGTGCTGCTGTCTGGTCCGACTGCGGCGTTTTTATCGCTTCGGGGACACTGCTTGCCGCAGTTACCTGATATTCCTCCGGTTTCAGAATCCATTCATTCTGGTGCCCTTCCCCTCCTCCAACCACGATACGCAGGCTGATACCGGGCCCTTTGACTGCTTCCCGCAGGGAAAAGCTGAAGTTCCCCTGTTCGTCGGTTGTCCCCTGCACCAGACTGGCGCCGGTACTTGCATCCTGAACGACGACCGTGCCCTTGACCAGGGTTCGCCCCCCGGAAAAACTGCTCTCGACGGTGACTGTGTCCCCTGTGATCCAGGCAAAGACCCGCAGTTTATGGGCAAGAGACGGTGATGGAAGGAGGCAGCCTCCGACTAGCAACAGGGTGAGCAGGCAGGTGGGGAAAACTTGCCTGCCTGCGAGGCGGCGGGGGAGATTTTTGTGTTTCATGAGAGGTCGTTCGTGTTGGCAGGGGAGTTAAAATCAAGAATATCCGGTTGGACTCGAAGCAGGAATTCCACGATGAACAGGGTGATGCCTCCTTCGATCAGCATGATTGGGAGATGGCTGAGTACCAGGATTTTTGCCGCCTGGCTCAATCCTGTGTCACTGAGTCGAAGGGAGAGAGCGGTGAGCAGGGCAGAGAAAAAAATCGAGCAAAATCCAGCCAGAAAGGTCGCGGTGGTACGGGAGGACTTGGTGCGTTTCAACCAGGGACGGAGTATCAGGCCGCAGGCCACTGCCGGGGCGGCCATGTTGAAGGTGTTTGTGCCAAGCACCAGCAGTCCTCCGTATTGAAAGAACAGGGCCTGGAGGAGCAGCGCTACCAAAATTGCAGGAAAGGCGCTCCACCCCAGGATGAGTCCGGTCAAACCGGTGAGCAGAAGGTGAACCGAGCCCGGACCTAAGGGGATATGGATAAGGGAGGCGACAAAAAAGGCCGATGCCAGCAGGGCTACAGTCATGAGCCGTTCGTGGTTGACCTTTCTCAGGCCGATGGCAGTGCCGATGATGGTGGCGGCGCCGCTGCCGAGCAGTACCGGGCCGGAGAGAACGCCTTCAGAGATGTGCATAGGTTAGATAGCAGAGAAGTGGTGGAAATATGATGGTTACGGCGGCTCAGTGCAGATGTTCGCCGGTGGAACTCATGGCCAGTTTGCCGTAACGCACACCGCGCAGGGCGATCAGGTTGTCGGCCAAGCTGCGGACTTCAGCGGCCAGTCCGCGGATGATGATGACCTCCAGGCAGTTGTGATGATCCATGTGGACATGGGTGGTCGAGACAATCTGGTGGTGGTGGTCATGCTGCAACTCGGTGATCTTTTCCTGTAATTGATGCCGGTGATGATCGTAGACCAGGGAGATGACCCCCATGACCGGCTTGTTGGCGTCCCACTCCTTTTCCACTGCCCGCTGGCGGATCAGGTCGCGGATGGCCTCGGAGCGGTTTTGATAATGATGGGCCTCCATGAAGGCGTCGAAGTCATCCAGCAGGTTCTGTTCCATAGCGATTGTAAATCGTTTGAGCATTTGGTAATACCTTTTTAAATTTCGTATTATTTTAGGAGGGAGAGAAAAGAAAGTCAATGAAAATTATGGCTCTGCCTTATTTCCAGTTAAACCGGAACATGAGCCAAACAGGCATTCAGGGTCAAAAAAACATGGGGTCAGGCTTCTATCTTGACAGGTCATGATCATCAGGTTATGTTCCCGCAACATGGCACGCAAACCACGCATCCACCTTCCTGGTGGGCTTTATCATGTTGTCCTCAGAGGCAACGGCGGGCAGGATGTTTTTCTGACCGACGCTGACTACTGTCGTTTCTACCTCCTGCTTCAAGAAGGTACCTTCCGCTTTGGCTATAGGGTTCACGCCTTTTGCCTCATGGCCAACCATATTCATCTCGCCTTGCAAGTTGGCGAAATCCCATTGTCCGGCGGCATGCAGAATCTCTCGTTCCGTTACACCCGCTGGCTTAACTGGCGAGAGAAAAGTTCCGGTCATCTCTTCCAGGGGCGCTATAAAGCCGTGTTGGTAGATGGGGACACTTATTTGCTCGAACTGGTGCGTTATATCCACCTTAATCCGGTGCGGGCAGGTATGGTGACGAAGCCGGAAGAATACCCCTGGAGCGGCCATCGGGCGTATCTCGGCAAAGAAGCACTCCCTTGGCTGACTGCCGGTTGGACATTGGCGCAGTTTGGCAATTCGGCCGCCAAGGCTCGTGCAGCGTATCTGGCTTTTGTAAGTGAAGGATCAGGCGAAGGACATCGTCCGGATTTTCATGGTTCGGGCGTTGATTCACGGCTTCTCGGCGATGACAGCTTTATGGAAAAATGTCTTGCCTGTTCAGAAAAAAGAGTGCGTCGCGTCACCCCGCAACAAATTCAGATTTCCTGATCCGGACGGGTAATTCACCCAATATCCGGAAAGGGGCATTGCACATTTTTTATACTATTCGCCATACGATAAAATGGGGACAACCCCCGATACTACTGGGGACAATCCCTATTTTATCCGATTGACTCTCGAGATGGGCACCAGAAAATATGCCAACGCCAAGTGCGACCGGATCAGGAAATCTGAAATTATTGACAGGGTATGCCGCCTCTACGATATTGATGTTTCTTTTTTGCAAACAAAATCTCAGCAGAGGAGGGCTTCCGAGGCTCGCGCGGTGGCAGGCTGGCTGGCCCGTGAATCGGGATGCGTCATTCTTTCCGATATTGCCAGGCTTGTGAACTGGGATATTGGGAGCATCAGCTCATCCGTGCGTCGTCTGACAGATCGCTTTCCGGAGAAACCGGAGTTGGCTCGTCGGCTGATGTCGTTGAAAGTTGAACCGGAAGATGAAAGTTGATAACCTGGAATCCTTATAGAGGATAGCTTCTATGACTCGTCGCCATCTGGCTCTTATTCCTAATGCCTTGTCCTGGCTGCGATTAGCTCTGGCCCTCCTCTTTCCTTTCTGTCCCGAAGCGTTCTGGGTATGGATGATTCTTGGCAGTGCGGCCAGTGATTTTCTTGATGGCTGGTGTGCCCGGCGGTGGAAGGTGGCAAGCTGGAAGGGGGGATTGCTCGATGCCGTTGCGGACAAGTCTTTTATGCTGATTGCTCTTGCCACCTTTGCCATGAATGGAAGATGGACAGTTTGGTGGATTCCTGCCATTCTTGCCCGCGATTTGACGGTTGCTGTTGCTGCTGCTTATACCGCTCTGATTCGCTCCTGGGTCTCTTTTCACAGCATGGGGGCGCGCTGGTCGGGAAAACTTGCCACGGCGGGACAATTTTTCTTCCTTGTCACGGCGGCCATTGTCCCGTCGATGATTCCAATGGCGTTGTGGATTACCGTGCCTTGCAGTATCTTTGCCGCTGGTGATTATGGACTGCTTTTTTATCAGGCCCTTCGTCAGAGGAGAACTCGAAGTTAAGGGTAAGGAAAAGTTATCGTTAACTCTCCTCTGTCAGATTAAAATGTGAGTTTCTTGTTTCCATGTGCCGCATGGGAACAAGGATGACAAGGGTGTGGGTCTGTTTTGCTGATTCAATGTGACAAAGTAGCGTTAAGGGATTCGGAAAATACTGATATACCATCTTGCATCCCTGCTTTGGGCTATCTTTGGCTATGTCTCAATCACAGGTAAGCGAGCTTGCGAGACTCCGAAATCCTCGACGAAACAAAATTATGCCTGCGGTTTCGGAGTCTCGCTGTGCTCGCTTACCTGTTCAATCGACATAGCCAAATATAACCCAAATCAGGGCGCAATTCAGGTACATCAGTATTATCCGAGTCCCTAATACGGTTTGTTTCGTGTTGCCTGTTGTTCCGCCTCTTCGTTGTTTTCTTCCAGATCCTGAATATCAGCAAAGTCTTGACGAATCGTAGCTATTTCCCGGCGGTAGCCTTCGGCGTCGCCGTATTCGAGGAATTTGCTGTAGCGACTGTGGAAGCCGCTGGTGCGGCGGGCATGTTTAATGGGACACCAGTACTGTTCAGTCCGGCCAGCTATTTCCCGGATATAGGCAATGAGTCCGTTGAAATAGCCGCAGTAGGCACAGTTGAGTTTTTCAATGCCGTTAAGGTAGCTGAGGGCGTGGCGGTCAATGATAATATAGCGACTTCGTCTGACCTTGGGAATTTTGTAGATGGGAAAGCAGACGGCCTGAAACAGGGAGACGATGCAATCCATGAGCAGGGCGGGAAACAGGCAGCTCCAGATAAAAGGGATGGTCAGGATATTGAGGATTTCTGATTCTTTGAGATAACGGGAGATCCGGGTGGCAATCAGTTTGTGCTGTTTTTTGATCTCCTGGTCAAAACGAATTTTTTTTCCCTGGATGTTGTAGGAAAACTCCGCTTCCTTTTTTTGGAGCTCTCGGGCCAACTCCTGTTCCAACGCTTTGATGGATTCGATAAGTTTTTGCAGACGATTTTTCATCGGGGGCCTGAGGGGGTTGTTTTCTTGGTCGTTTGGAAGGGAATGGGTTTTCCATCCTTGTAAGCGGCACGGATTGCGATTATATATTGAATTGTTCAGAACGGCTCTTAAAAAGAAAGAAACAATAAAATTGGTGAACAGAGTCTCCTCTGTGCCGCTCACATTCCGTTGATTCACAGGATAAAATGCCAGATCATTCAATAGTTGCCCTGATTGGACGACCCAATGTGGGAAAATCCACACTTTTCAACCGTATCACCAAGTCGCGGCAGGCCCTTGTGGACCCGACCCCGGGGGTGACGCGGGATCGGCACTATGCACGGGTGGCCTGGGATGAAAAGATGTTTTTGCTGGTGGATACCGGCGGCATTGATGATAATCCCGATGATTTGATGGTCGACCATATTCGTGAGCAGGCCATGGCTGCCATCGAAGAGGCGGATATTATTATCTTTCTCATGGATGGGCGGCAAGGGGTTATGCCAGCCGATCTCGAAGTTGTCGATCTGTTGCGCCGCACCGATAAGACCATCTTTCATGTGGTCAATAAGATTGACAGCCCTGAACAAGAGCTGAAACTCCTTTCTCCTTTTTATGAGCTGGGCGTAGCTCCCTTGTGGTCGCTTTCCGGTGAGCATAGTTTTGGTTTCTATACCTTGATGGATGCCCTGAGTAAAGAACTCAAAAAAAGTGATGATGAAGTTGCTCTGCCCGAGAATACGATCAAGGTCGCCTTTTTTGGCCGCCCCAATGTGGGAAAGTCCTCGATGATTAATCGCATTCTGGGTGAAGAGCGGATGGTGGTCTCCGAGGTATCCGGCACCACCCGTGACTCTGTGGACACCCTGCTCAGTTATGACCAGTATAACTATCTGCTCATTGATACCGCTGGTATCCGTCGTAAGGGCAAGACCACGGAAAAACTGGAAAAGTTCAGTATCCTCAAGGGCTTGTCCTCCATGGAAAAATGCGATATTGCCGTGGTCCTCATTGATGCCGATGAAGGGATTACCGAGCAGGATACCACGGTCATCGGATATACTCAGGAACAGGGACGGGGCCTGATCATTCTGGTGAACAAGTGGGATTTGATTCAAGATGATAAGAAAAGGCAGGAGCAACTGTGGGCTGATATCGGACGGGCCATTCCCTTTGTCGGATTTGCTCCGATTCTTCATGTTTCGGCCCTTACCGGTTATGGAATCAAGCGCCTGTTCCCGACCATTGGCTCTATCTATAAGCAGTTTACCGCCAAGTTTCCGACGGCGGCCCTGAATCAGTTGCTTCAGGATGCAGTGGCGGCCCATAGTCCCCCTATTTACAAAAACAAGCGGCTGAAATTTTATTTCACCTCGCAGATTGGCACGAAGCCGCCACAATTTGTCATCATGAGTAACAGCTCCAAGGGGGTTCATTTTTCGTATCAGCGGTATTTGACGAATCGTTTTCGTGAGGGGCTGGGCCTGGATAAAGTCCCTGTGCAGCTTGTTATTCGTGATAAAAATCGTGATAAAGAAGGGAAGAAGTAGGTCTGTTGTTGTGAGGTGACCTGATGCCTCATTCCAGTTTGCATTCAAGTTGATACCGAAAAGGGGAGCGAGTGGCGACGAAGCAGTACAAGGCGTACGGTGAGGAGCCGACACAGGTGCTGACTTGAAAGCGAAGTGGAATAAGGCGTCATAGGTAATTTAACCATTATTGCATGGAGGAAAAATCATGGGTAAGGAACAAAATACCAAGAAAGAAACAAAGAAAGAACCAGCCAAAACGATGAAGGAAAAAAGGCTGAGAAGCGAGCCAAAAAAGAAGACAAGAAAGGACAAATGCCATAAAGCCATGAGTAGTCCGCAACCCAATAATCCCCTGCATGCCGTTACCCTGGAGATGATGCTTGTCCGTTTGCAGGAAAAATACGGCTGGGAGAGAATGGGGCGCAAAATCAAAATTCAATGCTTTCTCAGCGAGCCAAGTATTAAATCCAGCCTGGTGTTTCTGCGAAAAACTCCGTGGGCCAGGAAAAAGGTTGAAGACTGGTATGTCCGGAGTTTCGTGACCATCTGGAAGGAAGGTTGAGGGATATTTATGAACTTTTGCACCTTCTCTGTTATGGGCTGTGGTGCTTGGCATTAAGGGCCTGAACCCAAATAACATGAACATCTTGCATCTCATCTTTGGGCCATCTTTGGCTGCGACTCAATCACAAAATCCTCGACATAGCCCTGCTATGCCTGCGGTTTTGTTTAATCGCCGCAACCAAATCTAACCCAAATCTGAGCGCAATCTTGTCCATGTTATTTGCGGACAGGCCCTAAGTAGAAAAACAAGTAGAAAAAGGACTTCTTCCGGTGTCGCTCCTGAGCTTTCAGGGCGGTGAAAAGGGAATACGGTGCAAAACCGTAACGATGGGCCATCGCTGTAAACGGGGACAAAGACTACAAAATGTCACTGTCGATCATGGGAGGGAGAATGTCCTTCGATGAGGGATGGGAAGGCGTGGTCGGCGGCTGATCCGTGAGTCAGAAGACCTGCCGGAAGAAGAATAATAAGGAATTCTTGTCCGTAGAAGTCCGTGTTGCGTCCTGAGGGTGAACCCTCGGGTCGTGGTACGGACTTTTTTTATGCCCAGGCGGAAGAGACAAAAAGGAACGAAAAAAATGAAAACGCAGATTGAATGGGCACGGGATGGTGTTGTGACCGAGGCGATGAAAACCGTGGCTGAAAACGAAGGTTTCGGTCTTATGCCGGAAATTATTCGCCAGCGGGTGGCGGATGGTCATATCGTTATTGCCGTCCATCCCAATCGGCCGCAACAGAAGGTGGTTGGCATTGGCAAGGGCTTGCGAACCAAGGTTAACGCCTCTATCGGCACATCTTCGGATATCAGCGATATTGAGCTGGAAGTTCGCAAGGCCTGTGTTGCCGAGGCCGAGCAGGCAGATACCCTGATGGAGCTTTCCACCGGCGGCAATCTCGATCTGGTTCGGCAACGAGTGCTGGCTGCCTGCACCCTGCCGGTGGGCAATGTGCCGCTCTATCAGGCCTTTTCCGAGGCCAGCCGCAAATATCATAACCCCAACAAACTCGATGCTGAGTATCTCTTTGAGTTGATTGAACGCCAGCTTGCTGAAGGCATATCGTTCATGGCTATTCACTGCGGGATCAACCGCTTTTCCATCGAACGGTTGCGTAAACAGGGGTATCGTTATGGGGGGCTGGTCTCCAAAGGAGGTACTTTTATGGTTTCGTGGATGGAATATAATAATCGGGAAAATCCCTTGTACGAGCAGTTTGATCGGGCTTGCACCCTTATGAAAAAATATGATGCGGTCTTATCGCTGGGCAACGGTATTCGGGCCGGAGCCATCCACGACAGCCATGATCGGGCTCAGATGGCCGAGATGGTCATTAATTGCGAGCTGGCGGAACTTGGCCGGGATATGGGCTGTCAGATGATGGTAGAGGGGCCGGGCCATGTGCCGCTTGATGAGATTGAGGGCAATATTATGCTGGAAAAACGAATGAGCGGCGGCGCCCCCTATTATGTGCTCGGGCCCCTTCCGGCGGATTCCGGAGCGGGATATGATCATATCACCGCTGCCATTGGCGCGGCCAGTTCGGCCCGTTTTGGCGCCGATCTTATCTGCTATATCACTCCAGCGGAACATCTGGCCCTGCCTAATGAAGATGATGTTCGCGAGGGTGTGAGGGCTACCCGACTGGCGGCCAGGATTGGTGATATTGCCAAGTATCCGGACCGTCGCGAGCAGGAGAAAAAAGTGGCCATGAGCCGCCGTGATACCAACTGGAAAGAGCATTTCCCTTTACTGATGTTTCCCGATAAGGCCCACGAGGTGCGCTGCAGTCGAACCCCTGAAAATAATAGCACCTGTACCATGTGTGGCGATTTCTGTGCCATGGAGCGGGGGATTTCTCTGTTTCGGGATGATATGAAAGGAGACAAACGATCATTGAGGGGAGTGTAGCATAGTAGGGAAGGGCAGGGAGAGGGGATAAATATTTTTGTCTCAGATTTTGATATTTTTGCGATATAGTGGTAACTCTTCAAGGAGAATACCTGTATATCCCTACCATGGCAGAATAAACAATACCAAACTGATCACGAAGCCCAGAGTATCAAACCTAACCCCGCTGAACGGGATAAGTGCCTTATCAGATTGTTTTCTCGTAAAAAAAACAAGAAAATAATCTGTAAGTCACTAACCCGCTCTCTTGTGGTGAAGAGTGTCAAGAGGTGAAGAAAATATGAAAAATCGTGCCACTCGTTTCTCTCTGCTCGTGTTTGTTGTACTGGTGTCGTCGGTTTTTCCCGTACACTCTTCTTTTGCCGAGAACCTTTCAGGAGTGACTGATGCCAATGTCGCACCAGTTACCATCTTCCGCATCTATCATTTCAACGATTTTCATGGTTTTGCCAATCCCGTGCAGTCTGGGAGCAATAAGCGAGAGCAGGGGGGTGTTGCCTGGTTGGCAGCTCGATTACAGCAATTGCGGATGGAACAGCCAGGTCTCTTGCTGGCGGCAGGGGATATGATACAGGGGGAAACCTGGACCAATTTCTCGCAGGGCTATTCGACCCTGGCCCTGCTCAACCAGTTGCATCTGGACGCTATGGTTGTCGGTAATCATGAGTTTGATTTTGGGCAGAAGGTTCTCAAACAGCGGATCAGTGAGGCTCTGTTTCCGGTTTTGGCCGCTAATGTCAAGGGGATGCCAGAGCTCAAATCCCTGGCTTCTTTTGATCGTGGGGGCGGCAGGGTGGCGGTCATTGGTCTGGTGACTGATGATGTGCCGCTTACGAGCCATCCCCGTAATGCGGTAGGGTTGCAATTTTCTCCGCCGGTGCAGACGGCACGGGAGGAGATCGGGATGCTGGATGTGAAAACAGACCTGATTGTGCTGCTTACCCATATCGGCCATGAGCAGGATCTGGCCCTGGCGGATAATCTGTGCCAGGGGGCAGCATCACTTCAGCGGCCTATTCTTATTGTGGGCGGTCATTCCCATACCCAGGTGGATTCGCCGGTGCGGATCGGGAATTGCGCGGTGGTTCAGGCTGGTGATCATGGCCGCTTTCTGGGGGTGGTGGATGTTCGTATTGAGAGGGGAACGATGGTGGCTGCAACCGGTCATCTGGAGGCTATTGCACCGACAATGGGTGCTGCCGATGCTGAAGTTACCGCCATTGTTGCCCGATACAATACACAGATTGATGTTATCCTGAATCAGAAGGCCGGCAGTAGTGAGGTCGATCTTGTTCAGGAGGGGGGGCGTCAGCAGGAGACCAATTTTGGCAATCTGGTGGCTGATATTGTCCGTGCGAGCACCGGCGCCCAGGCCGCCATTGTCAATGGCGGCAGTCTGCGCACTGGGGTTGGCAAGGGTGAGATAAGCTACCGACAGATATACAGTGCCCTGCCGTTTAATAACTATCTGGTGGCGATCAAGATGAGTGGTCGTCTCTTGTTGCAGACTCTGGAACATGGGGTGTCTGGAGTGGAACGGGGTGAGGGACGGTTTCCTCAGCTTTCTGGGATAACGATGTCCTTTGATCGGCGGCGATCGGTTGGTCAGCGGATAATGTCTGCAACCATTGGCGGACAGCCCATTGATCCCGAGCAGGAATACACCGTGGCCACCCTTGATTTCATTGCCGCCGGTGGCGATGGTTATACCGCCTTTGGTGAGGCAATCCGAAGTGGCGGTGATTTTGTCGAAGTGGGCGGAGCCATGCGCAGTAGTCGTTTGGTGTATAATGATCCCAGCCAGTTTTTGCGGGATGTAGCTCTTGATTTTCTGGCCCGGAAATCACCTGTGTCGCCATCGGTGGAGGGGCGGATTATTGAGATTCGCTAATTCTACTTTGTCAGATTTAACAACAACCCCCCTTAATCCCCCCTTGTCAGGGGGGAAACTAAAAATCTCCCCCCTGACAACTGTCCATGCCCCACAAATAATGCTGGACACCGGGAGATTTTTTATGTATACACTGTTGTATGAAATTATGCGGCCTGACATTTACGAAAGA
>DYDK01000012.1 GCA_020717935.1 Desulfocapsa sp. | reverse complement strand
GGCCTCGGCAAGAATAAATTGTTCCGTATTGCGCAGGATTTTCAGTCATATTCGAGGAGCGGAAAGAGGCGCATAGCAGGGCTATGAAACTCTTTTCGTGACGAAGAAGATGACTGAAAAGACCAGCAAGACGGGATGATTTATTCTTGCCGAGGCCCTTATGCATCAAACAAAAAAACTTTGTTCTTCAATGTTCTTTTGTTGTTCGTTGCAAGGCGCCGCCAAGAATACAGCCGAAACAGACTGGCTGTATTCTTGGCGGCATAAGTTGCCGTAAATTCAACAAGCAAAAAAAACTTTGCTTGTTGAATTTACGGCAACTAAAAAGTTGACATGCCTTTTTTTATGATGTACAACCGACCTTCATATTGTGAATCGTCATTCATTTTGGATGATAATGTAAGGTGCCCTTGTTGAACAGGAGTGAATAAAAATGATTACAATTGACATCACTTTGGTGATTCAGATGGTTAACATCTTTGTTTTGATGTTTCTGCTGAATGCAATTATCTATAAGCCGGTGCGAAAGATCTTGCGAGATCGAGCCAACAAATTGCAGGGCATGCAGGATGTCGTGGCCAAGTTGCAGGACAATGCCCGTCGTCGGCAAGAAGAAGTGGATAAGAAAATGGCTTTGGCTTCTGGTAAGGCCAAAGCGGCTATAGATTCTGCCCGAGCTGGGGCCCAGGCCGCCGGTGATGAAAAATTGGCCGCCATTAAGGCCGAGGCTGATGCTGAGAAAAATACACAGTTGTCAGAGGTAAAGGTGCAGATTGTCACTGCTGGCAAAGAGCTGCAGGCGAATCTGGACGGCTTTGCCACTGCCATGGCGAGTAAAATTTTAGGAAGGAGTTTCTAAGATGAAAAGGGTGAAGCGGGTAACCAAAAAGGGCGCGCTGGTAGCAGCCGCACTTTGGCTCTCCTTGACGGCGGGTAGTGTTTGGGCGGCTGAAGCCACCCATGGGGCGCCAGTTGTTGGTGACCATGGCGCTGTTGCCGCTCAACACGGTGCGGAAGCCGTTGCTACCGCAGGTCATGGAGTAGCGGATGCTGGTGCGGCAGGTGGGCATGCGGTCAAAAATAGTCTCTCACCAGAGAAGTTAAAAGATCTGGGCTGGAGGGTGATGAACTTTATCGCCTTGATGATCATTTTGATTAAATTTGGAGCCAAGCCCATCGGTGACGCCCTTTCCGGACGACGCAAACAGGTGAAGGAAGAGTTAGATTCTATTGAGGCCAAAAAGGCTGGTGCTGAACGGTCATATAAAGATTTTTCTGAGAAATTGGCCTCGGTGGAAAAAGAGGTTGATCAGATTGTAGAAAAGGCCATTGCTCAGGCAGAGATAGAAAAAGTCAAGATCATTGAGCGGGCTGAAAAGGCGGCAGAAGACATCAAGCGGGCGGCCCAGATGGCTGTTGCCAACGAGGTGACTGCGGCCCGACGGATGCTGAAAAATGACATTGCCGATCAAGCGGCGGTTATGGCTGAAGCACTCATTGTGAAGAATCTGACTGCCGATGACCAGGTCAAGATCGTTGAAGATTACTTAGACAAGGTAGGGGCCATCCAGTGAAACAGACAATTTTAGCACGACGATATGCAAAGGCGCTCTTTGCGGTTGGCAAGGAAGAGGGGAAATTCACCGAATACAATGAGGCTCTGCAAGGGGTTGCCGGTTTGTATATTTCCCATCCACAGGTAGTTGATGCCCTGACCAATCCTCTTTATCCCTTGGATATTCGCCAAAAGGTGATGGTTGGAATGGTTGAGTCCATGGGCGTTGAAAAAATAATGGCTAATTTTCTCAATCTGCTGGTTGAGAAAAAACGGGCTGATATTCTCCCCGAAGTGGCGGAAGAGTATCAGGCTATGGTGGATAATGAGAAAAATGTCAGCCACGGCTCAGTCGTGTCTGCTATTGAATTAAGGGAGGCATTGCAAGATAAGGTTCGGGCAGCATTAGAAAAGCTTACTGGCAAGAAGGTGGAGCTGACCACCAGTGTTGATCCTTCAATCATCGGCGGTATTATCGCCAAGGTTGGGGATTTAGAGTTGGATGGCAGTATCAGGACACAACTTGCGAGTTTAAAAGATTCCATCAAGGGGAGAGAATAGAAATGCAAATCAAAGCAGAAGAAATCAGTCAGATTATTAAAGATCAGATTGGCGGGTACGAGACCAGTATTGACCTGAATGAGACCGGTACTGTTATCTCCGTTGGCGATGGTATCGCCCGTGTCTATGGCGTACAGAACTGTATGGCCATGGAGCTCCTTGAGTTCCCAGGCGGCGTTATGGGTCTGGCCTTGAACCTTGAGGAAGACAATGTTGGGTGTGCGGTTCTCGGCAGTGTGAAGGGAATCAAGGAAGGGGATATTGTTAAACGAACTGGCAAGATTGCTGAGGTTCCGGTTGGCCCAGCCATGGAAGGTCGGGTTGTTGATGGTATCGGGTTCCCCATTGATGGTCAAGGCCCGATTAATACGACTGAAACTGCTAAAATCGAGGTTCTGGCCCCTGGCGTTATTGCTCGTAAAGGTGTACATCAACCCTGCTACACTGGCGCCAAAGCCGTTGACGCTATGACCCCGGTTGGGAAAGGACAGCGTGAGCTGGTCATTGGCGATCGTCAGATTGGAAAGACTGCCCTTTGCGTTGATGCCATCATTGCTCAGAAAGAGACCGATGTTCATTGCATTTATGTCGCTGTTGGTCAGAAGAAATCAACAGTTGCCTTGGTTGTTGAGGCCCTGCGTAAACATGGGGCTATGTCTTACACCACGGTTGTTGCTGCGTGTGCCTCTGATCCTGCGCCCATGCAGTATATCGCTCCTTTTGCCGGAACTTCCATGGGTGAGTATTATCGTGATCGTGGTCAGCACGCCCTGATTATCTATGATGATCTGTCCAAACAGGCGGTTGCGTATCGTGAGTTGTCCCTGCTCCTTCGTCGCCCACCAGGTCGTGAGGCCTATCCTGGTGATATTTTCTTCAACCATTCTCGGCTGCTTGAGCGATCCGCCAAGGTGAATGATGAACTTGGTGCCGGTTCTCTGACTGCCTTGCCAATTATTGAGACCCAAGCCGGTGATGTTTCCGCTTTTATTCCCACCAATGTTATTTCCATTACTGATGGTCAGGTTTATCTGCAACCCGACCTCTTCTTTGCTGGTGTGCGACCAGCCATCAATGTTGGGCTTTCTGTCTCCCGCGTTGGTGGTTCGGCCCAGGTTAAGGCCATGAAACAGGTCGCCGGTACCCTGCGACTGGATCTGGCCCAATATCGTGAGTTGGCGGCCTTTGCCGCCTTCGGATCTGATCTTGATGCCGCAACTCAGGCCCAGCTCACCCGCGGTGAGCGACTGGTTGAGATTCTCAAACAGCCGCAATATCAGCCACTTCCGATGCAGAAGCAGGTTGTGATCCTTTATGCTGGAGCCAATGGATATCTTGATACTCTGCCCGTAAATACTCTCAAGGATTATGAGGCCGAGTTGTTTAACTATATTGAGTCCAATGATCCTTCAATTTTTGCTGATCTGAAGGCCCAGGAAGTCTTTACCGATGAGATCAAGGCTAAACTCAATACAGCTCTGACATCTTTTGGGAAAACATTCAAGGCATCCAAGGGTATTAACTAAGAAAGGATAGGGTTCTGCCATGGCAAGCTTAAAAGAAGTTAAAAATAAAATTTCTGGTGTGAAGAAGACCGCCCAGATCACCAAGGCCATGAATATGGTAGCCTCGGCTCGGCTTCGTGGTGCCCAGACGAAGATGGAGGCCTTTCGTGCCTACTCTTCCAAGTTTGATGACGCAATGTCCAATCTGTCCGGGGGGGCGAACACCGGTTCTTTTCCCTTGATGGAGGTCAGAAATGTATCCACCGTCGAGATCGTGGTTGTGACCTCTGATCGTGGTCTGTGTGGATCATTCAATGCCAATATCAATAAACTGGCAGAGAAGAAGATGAAAGCCTACGAGGCGGAAGGAAAAAAAGTCAGCTTTGTCTGTGTCGGTAAGAAAGGGAATCAGTATTTGAAGAAAACCGGCAAGGTTCGGAAGGCCTATACTGATATCATGGCCGCTTTTCAAATGTTTCACGCCCGTGAAATAGCACAGGATATTGCGGACAATTTCATCAAGGGTGCTGCCGATAAGGTCGAAGTTTTGTATGGTCATTTCCAATCAGTGGCGATCCAGCGGCCTGCGGTTCAGGAAATGCTTCCGGTGCAACCGGTGAGCGATGCCAAGGGCGCTGCTCCCAAGGCGATCAGCGGCGATTATATCTATGAGCCCTCCACCGAGGAGATTATGGATGTCATGCAGCCTCTTTATCTGAATGTTCTTGTTTATCATGCCATGCTGGAAGTGGGCGCCAGTGAACATGCGGCACGGATGACGGCCATGGATAACGCTACTTCAGCCTGTCGTGATATTGTAAGCAACCTGACCCTGATCTATAATAAGGCCCGTCAGGCCGCAGTTACCGGTGAGTTAATGGATATAGTTGGTGGCGCTGAAGCCCTTAAGGGATAATAGACCATTACCAATTTTAAGACTTTAAGGAGGGGTGAATCCCGATGAGTGAACAAATCGTAGGAAAGATCATTAAAGTAATTGGCCCGGTAGTCGATGTTGAATTTCAGCCCGGCAAATTGCCAAATATTATGAATGCCTTGTTTGTAAGCAATCCTGGCATCTCTGATGTTGCGGATAATCTGGTTATTGAGGTAGCTCAGCATCTTGGTGATAACGCCTGTCGCTGCATTGCCATGGATGCGACTGACGGTCTGGTTCGGGGCATGGAGGTGCGTGATTCCGGCAAGCCGATTACCATTCCGGTTGGAACTCCCGCATTGGGCCGCATCATGAATGTTGTGGGACGACCCGTTGATGGTCTTGGTCCTATTAGTGATGCCAAGACCATGCCTATTCACCGCGATGCCCCGCTATTTACCGAGCAGGATACCGAGGTGCGGGTTCTGGAGACCGGCATTAAAGTTATCGATCTGCTGGTTCCCTTCCCATTGGGCGGCAAAATGGGACTGTTTGGCGGCGCTGGTTGTGGAAAGACCGTTATTATGATGGAAATGGTTAACAACATTGCCCAGCATCATGGTGGAATCTCTGTATTCTGCGGCGTTGGTGAGCGAACCCGTGAAGGAAATGACCTCTACCAGGAGATGAAGGCCTCCGGCGTTTTGCCCAAAGCAGCGCTGGTGTATGGACAGATGACTGAGCCTCCTGGAGCCCGTTCCCGCGTAGCGCTGACTGGTCTGACCGCTGCCGAGTATTTCCGTGATGAAGAGGGCCAGGATGTGCTCTTCTTCGTTGATAATATCTTCCGTTTTACCCAGGCTGGTTCTGAAGTATCCGCCCTTCTTGGGCGTATTCCTTCTGCAGTTGGCTATCAGCCCACCTTGGCTACCGATCTTGGCGCTCTCCAGGAACGCATCACCTCAACCACCAAGGGTTCCATCACTGCAGTTCAGTGCGTGTATGTACCTGCTGATGACTTGACTGACCCTGCTCCTGCCACCACCTTTGCCCATCTTGACGGTACCGTGGTTTTGTCTCGTCAGATTGCTGAACTGGGTATCTATCCCGCTGTTGATCCGCTCGACTCCACCTCTCGAATCCTTGACCCCAATGTTGTCGGTCAGGAGCATTATGATGTGGCCCGTGGGGTGCAGATTTCTCTGCAAAAATATAAGGATTTGCAGGACATTATCGCCATCCTCGGCATGGATGAGCTTTCTGAGGACGATCAGCTCCTTGTTGGCCGTGCACGAAAGATTCAGCGCTTCTTGTCTCAGCCCTTCACTGTTGCTGAGGTTTTCACCGGTATGGATGGAAAGTTCGTCAAGGTTGCCGATACCGTTCAGGGATTCAAGGCAATCCTGGAAGGCAAGTATGATGATATGAGTGAGAACTCATTCTATATGGTTGGGCCCATTGAAGAGGCACTGGCGAAAGAGGCAGCAGCCAAAGCCAAGGCCTAAATGTAAGTTTTTCCCCGTTTAATAGTTTAAGTTGGAGAGGTCAATTCAATGGCTCAACAAATACGACTTGAAGTAGTTACCCCCAATGGTGCTGTCGTCAGTGAAGATGTCGATATCGTCAATGCCCCAGGATATGGTGGCGATTTTGGTGTTCTTGCCAACCATGCCCCGTTTCTTTCCACTATCAGAATTGGGTCTTTGACCTATGAGCAGGGAAAGAAACGAGAGAGTTTGATGATTAGCGGCGGTTTCTGTGAAGTGTCCAATAATAAGATAACCTTCCTCGTGGAAAGTGCCGAATTTGGTCATCAGATTGATGTCAGTCGTGCCATGCGGGCCAAAGAGCGGGCGGAACAACGGCTCGCCAAGGCAAGCCAGCATGATGATCTGATGAACAGAACACGAGCTGAGGCTGCCTTGCAGCGAGCCTTAGCTCGTATGAAGGTTTCGAAAATGTCTTGATTCATTCGTGAATGAGTGCTAAAAAAGGTCGTTCCTCTTCTGGGGAACGACCTTTTTTTATGCCCTTTTTTTATGGGTGTTTACGAACTATAATCAACATACTTCTTTGAAGAACTCAAAAATATGAAAGTCCAAGAACGAATGGCCATTGCCCGTCAAATGCCGGTTGAGCTGTCTGTTGTCGCACGAATTACTCATTTTAAAGAGATCGTTGCCGGTTATTCCTATGATACAGCCCTTCTTGAGGCCAATCGTTGTTTGCAGTGCAAAAAGCCTTCCTGCCGCGATGGCTGTCCTATTCATAATGACATTCCTGGATTCATCGCCCTGTTGCGTGAAGGAGGCATTGAACAGGCGTATTGGAAGATTAGAGAGACCTCATCCATACCTGCCATTTGTTCCCGCGTTTGTCCCCATGAGTTCCAGTGTGAGGGTTCCTGTGTCCGTGGTAAAGGCAAGGGGCAGGCAGTGGCTATCGGGATGCTTGAACGATTTATTGTTGATTGGATGGTGGAGGGTGGCAAAAATCTCTTGACTCCCTGCGCCCTTCCGCAGCAGAAGAAAGTAGCGATTGTCGGTTCAGGCCCGGCCGGCATGTCGGTCGCCTATTATCTTGCCCATCAGGGAATTGCCTGTACCGTCTTTGAAAGCCTGCCAGTATTGGGTGGTATGTTAAGTGTCGGGATTCCCGCATTTCGATTGCCTCGTGCTATTATTGAAGCAGAATTTGAGGCCTTGAAGAGTTGTGGTGTCACTATGATGCATGGCGTTACCATCGGCAAAGATAAGAGCTTGTCTGATCTGAAAAACGAAGGTTTCGATGCGGTATTTCTCGGGGTTGGGGCCCATGCCAGTCGAAAATTGGGCCTTGATAATGAAGAGAGTACCCAGGGAGTTATGCATGGGGTTGATTACCTCCGTCGCATCAATCTGGGAGAGAAAATCGATCTTGGGAAAAAGGTGGTGGTGGTCGGTGGTGGTAATGTGGCTATTGATGTGGCCCGAACAGCCTTACGGTTGGGATCATCGGATGTCTTTATACTCTATCGCCGTTCCAAGGCCGAAATGCCCGCATCACAGGCCGAAATCCATCATCTTGAAGAAGAAGGGGTGCGTATCGAGATGCTGGCTGCTCCGGTGAAGATTCTTGCCGAAAACGGAAAACTCATTGGGGTGGAATGTGTGCGCATGGAACTGGGCGAGCCTGATTCCTCCGGTCGCAGACGACCAGTGGTGCAGGAAAATTCCAATTTTATCATTAAGGCAGATTCTATCATTCCGGCCATCAGTCAGAATGTGAATCATACCGCAGATATCGGATTAGAGATCAAATGCACTCGCTGGGGAACCTATGAAACCGACCCCTTGACTTTGCAAACCAGTGTTGACTGGGTCTTTGCCGGTGGCGATAATGTGCTGGGCCCGCAGACTGCCGCCAAGGCAGTGTATCAGGGCAAGGTTGCCGCCGAGTCTATTCTTCGTTTTCTCGCTGGTCAGGATCTCATGAGTGAGCGCCAGTTTCTCTGTCAGTTAGAAGATTAAGAGCGGTGTCTTTGGAATGGGCATTGTGCCTGTTCATGCAAAAAATGTTTGTTAAGGGCCTGTCCACAAATAACTTGGACATGATTGTGCTCAGATTTAGGTTAGATTTGGTTGCGGCGATTGAACAGGTAAGCGAGCTTGCGAGACTCCGAAACCGCAATCGTAGTTGTGCTACGATGAGGATTTTGTGATTGAGCCGCAGCCAAAGATAGCCTGAAGATGAGATGCAATCTGTTCAAGTTATTTGTGGACAGGCCCTAAAAGGGACTGACTACCTTGTCGGCATGGATCATGCTGTCCATGATTTCATACATGTTGGTGCTGGTTCCCACTTGCAATTTTGTCCCCAGCTTAAAATAATCAAGGCAGGTTGCGCAGGATAAAATTTTCACCCCTTGTTTTTCCAGATTCTGTAAAGATTCTAAGGCTTTGCCTGGGGTTGCCACAACTTTGACCCCGCCATTATAAAAAAGAATGCGTGACGGGAGCGGGGAGATCTCTTTAATGGTGGCAATATAGGTCTGGAGCAAGGCCCATCCCAACTCGTCGCTGCCCCGGCCCATGGTGTCTGAGGCAATGACCAGAACAATCTTGCTGACCGCAGCGGCGGGTATGGGGCAGGGATAATCGTCTGCATTGAACTTGGCAGCAGCCCCCGTACCACTGTGATTGCCAACTGAAAAGCGGATATTGAAGTTTTCCCCCGCACCATTGATTTCATCCACCTGACAGTTTCGGCTGTGCCCGAAACGCTTCACATTGTCTCTTGCGGCTTCGTTATCCACAATGAGGGTAAAGGATGTATGACCTTCATCTAACGCCGCCTTGGCCCGTAATACCGGTTCCGGGCAGTTGAGGCCCCGGCAGTCTATCTGGATTGTCATAGTCGTGTAATAGAATTAATTTTAGAAAATGTGCGGGAACTCTTCATACGCACCCTATCTGCTTCGTCCTTGGCCTACTTATCTACCTCAATACACTTCGTGAGCCTCTTTCTCGCATATGGGACACCACTGGAAAGTAACACTGTGCGATGCAATGATGATCGCTCATCCCCTTTCGGCAGGCAGGATGCGCACCGCCCCTTTATCGGCAGAAGCGGCAAACAGGGCATAGGCCTGCAGGGCAGGAGAGACTTGCCGCCTTCGATCGATGGGGTAAAAGGCCGTGCTCCCTTTTTTCTCTTCCCGCTGTCGTCGGACGGAGAGCTCTTCAGGAGAAACCAGAATGTTGATGGAACGATGGGGAATATCAATCTCGATGCTGTCTCCGTCCTGCACCAGGGCTATCGCACCTCCGGCCGCCGCTTCCGGGGAGACATGACCAATGGAGAGTCCGGATGTTCCGCCGGAAAACCGTCCATCGGTAATGAGGGCACACTCTTTTCCCAGGTGAACGGATTTGAGGTAGGAAGTGGGATAGAGCATCTCCTGCATCCCGGGCCCACCCTTTGGCCCTTCATAACGAATAATCAACGCATCGCCCTTTGTGATCCGTCCGTCCAATATCGCCTCGCACGCCGCATCCTGTGAGGAAAAAACCCGTGCCGTGCCCTTAAAATGAAAGATCGAGGGGTCAACACCCGCAGTCTTGACGATACATCCTTTCTCGGCAATGTTCCCGTACAGGACAGCTAATCCTCCTTCTTCACTGTAACAATGATCTCTGTCGCGGATGCAACCACCCGCCCGGTCGAGGTCGGGCTGGACATAGGTGGCAGATTGGGAACCCATGACCAGGTTGCGAGGGGGGGGAGAGGTCATCGTCGAACCCGGTGCGCTTAAATAGAGATGCAAGGCCTCATTGCTGGCTTGAGCGCCAGCAATGTCCCAAACGCGCAGAGTTTCCGCAAGGCTGGCACTATCTACTCGATACACTGAAGTGTCAATCAGGCCGGCCCGAGCCAGTTCGCCCAGAATACCCATGATCCCGCCGGCCCGATTGACATCTTCCATGTGATAATGGGATGATGGGGCCACCTTGCACAGGTTGGGAACCTTGCGGGACAGGGCGTCAATGTCGGCCATGGTAAAATCCACTTCCGCAGCATGGGCGATTGCCAGCAGATGGAGGACGGTATTGGTGGAGCCGCCCATGGCAATATCAAGGGTCATGGCATTGCAGAAAGCGGCCCGGGTAGCGATGCTGCGGGGCAGGACACTGGCATCACCTCGTTCATACCAGGCCTCAGCCATTTCCACAATCCGGTTCGCGGCTTGTTCAAAGAGGCCCAGCCGATTGCCGTGGGTCGCGACTACCGTACCATTGCCAGGCAGAGCCAAGCCGAGGGCTTCATTCAAGCAGTTCATGGAGTTAGCCGTAAACATCCCCGAGCATGAGCCACAGGTGGGACAAGCACATCTCTCGACCACGGCCAGTTCCGCATCCGTGACCCCCTGATCGCCCGCCATAACCATGGCGTCAACCAGATCGTATCGTTTATCGCCATCAACTCCGGCCTCCATCGGCCCACCCGAGACAAAGATAGCCGGGATATTGAGCCGCATGGCAGCCATAAGCATCCCGGGCGTAATCTTGTCGCAATTGCTGATGCAGATGATGGCATCCACGGTATGAGCATTGCACATATATTCAACGCTGTCGGCAATCAGTTCTCGGGAAGGTAGGGAGTAGAGCATCCCCGCGTGGCCCATGGCAATGCCGTCATCAATGGCAATGGTATTGAATTCGGCGGCAAAGCATCCTCGTTCGGCAATCTGTTTTTTCAGCCTCTGGCCGATTTCATGAAGATGAACATGGCCTGGGACAAACTGGGTAAAGGAGTTGACGATACCAATAATAGGTCGACCAAACTGTTCTTCGGTCATACCGTTAGCCCGCCACAGGCTTCGAGCTCCAGCCATACGGCGGCCAACGGTTGTGGTTGCACTTCTTAAGGGAATTGCCATTGTATCCATGTTGTTTCACTTAGGGACTCGGAAGATACTGAAAAAGAAAAGTAAAAGGAATGATGCAGGCAGCAAAAAGATGTTATTTAACGATGTGTTCAGAAAACAATTGAATTTTTTGTTGCCTTTATGCCATAGTAAAGCAAATATACTCTGAAAAATAAGAAAAGAAAGAAAGACTTTTGCCGTCCCCCTTTTTCTGGAGAATCCCCATGAAACAATCAGAGATCGATTACTGGATCACTGCCATGCTCAAGTCCTACAACAATGTCTCGGATCTCAATCTGACGGTGGGTAAACCCTTGCAGGTAGAAGCTGCGGGCGTGCTCATGCCGGTGGAGGTACAACCGCCCGTTCGGGCACTCACTCCCTTTCAAACCGAGGTCGTTGCTCTCAATCTTATTGGCAACGACAAGCGGCTTCTGGCGGATCTGCTGCACACCGGCTCCTGTGACCTTTCCTACGCTTTAGGTGATCAGGCCCGCTTTCGGGTCAATATTTTCACCCAGAGGGGGTGTTTTTCCATTGTCCTGCGACAACTGAAGACCAGAATTCCTACCATTGCGAGCATGAACTTTCCGGCGGTTTTCCATAACATTGCCAACGAACGGAATGGCATTGTCCTTTTCACCGGCTCCACCGGCAGTGGCAAGACCACCTCCTTGGCAGCCCTGCTGCACGAGATCAACATGGATCGGCAAGTGCATGTGGTGACATTGGAAGATCCCATCGAATATGTGCACCCGCACGAAAAGGCCACCTTTAATCAACGCGAGCTGGGAAAAGACTTTGACTCCTTTGCCTCTGGTGTGCGAGCGGCTCTGCGTCAGGCCCCCAAAGTCATTCTGATAGGCGAGATGCGCGATCGAGAGACCATGGAAACGGCCATTGCCGTTGCCGAGACGGGCCATCTGGTCTTTTCCACCCTGCATACCATTGATGCAGGGCAGGCCATCAACCGTATCCTCGGTTTTTTTGAGCAGGAAGAACAGCCCCAGATTCGTAATCGCCTAGTTGACACCATCCGTTGGATTGTTAGTCAACGATTATTACCGCGGGTTACCGGTGGACGAGTGGCCGCCATCGAAATCATGTGCACCAGTCTGCGTGTCAGGGATTTAATTCTCAATGGTGAGCGAGAAGAGCGAACATACTATAAGGTCATTGAGGCTGGATCGGCAGTGGGAATGCGCACCTTTGATCAACATATTGTTGAGCTTTACACCCAGGGTATCATCACCGAAAAAACGGCTATGTCCTATTGTTCCCAACGAACCGAGATCGCACGGCACCTCGACACCATCAAAGCCTCCCGCGGTGAAGCCACCTCTTCCCTCACCGATCTGGCCATGGAAGAAGTTGAGCAGGAGCGTTATCGCCGATGATGATCACGAGACAGGAAGCAGCTTCGAGATGTCAGAAAATTCAAATTGAAAGAGAGATGATATCATGATCGCCATTTGCCCTCATTGTCAAAAAAAACTCAACCTCAGTGCCAAGACGGAAGAGAGCATCAAGCTTCTTGGCCCAGGGAAATCTGTTCGTCTCGCGTGTCCCCAATGCGGGGGGGCCATCGCCTTGGATGCGACCATGGTGAATGCAGTTGCCACTACCCAGGCCGTTTCATCCTTGCCAAAGGTCACCGGTCAACAAATCCCCCCCCCCCCGCCCCCGGATCTCTCGGGTCTCAGCAGCTTTCATGCCGAAGGGAAGACCACAATGGAAGATGTTCCCAAGGTCCTTATTATGATGCCCAGTTCTTCCGATTATTATTTAGTTGCCAATGCCATGGAGTCCATGGGCTACCAATGTTCATTTGTCCAGTCGGCGGATGAGGCCATGGATAAAATGCAGTTTATTAAGTATGACAGTATTATTCTTTATTCTCCTTATAAAAATGGAGCTTTGGAGAAGAGCGTCTTTCATCAGTTTATGCGGGCCATGAATATGAATAAGCGGCGTCATATCTTTTATATACTGATCGGGCCGGATTTCCATACCCTCTATGACTTGCAGGCCTTGGCCTGTTCTGCTAATCTGGTGGTTAATGAGCAGGATCTGCCCCAGATCTCCATCATTCTTCGCACCGCTATTCCCCATTACGAGGCCATGTTTGGGACGATTATATCGGAAACAAATACCTTGGGGAGATAATTTTTTCTCTTTTGGGAAAGAATGGAAGGGATGAGAGTGACGAAACAACAAAGGGTGATAAGTGAAGAACCAATATCATAACAATGAGGCCCAGGAGTTTGTTGCGGCCCAACCCCATTATCATCCTGATCTGGCCTTACGGATTTATACCTCCCGCTTGATTGGGCGGGAAAGTAATCTCGTCCTGCATGGCGGCGGTAACACCTCGGTCAAGGGGAAGATGATAACCCTGCTGGGAGAGATGCAAGATGTCTTATTTATCAAGGGTAGTGGTTGGGATCTGGCTACCATTGATAAACGGGGTTTTCCCGCCCTTGATCTGGCCTATCTGCGCCGCTTGCGTAGCCTTGACTCCTTGAGCGATGAAGAGATGGTCAATCAATTCAAGACCCATCTCTTCGACAGCACTTCTCCGCTTCCCTCCATTGAGGCCCTGGTGCACGCCTTTCTTCCCCATCGTTTCGTTGACCACACCCATGCCGATGCCATTGTCACCCTGACCAATATGGCCGAACCGGAACCTCGTTTACGAGAGATTTTGGGGGACAAAATTGCCCTCCTCCCCTGGATTATGCCAGGATTTCCCTTGGCCAAGGTGATCAGCGCCTGCTTTGAAGATCATCCCGGTATCGAAGCCATCATTTTGTGCAATCATGGGATATTTACCTTTGCTGATACTGCCGAACTGGCCTATAACCGGATGATTCACTATGTCACCATCGCTGAGGATTATCTCCAGAGCCAGCGCCAGAGCAAAGGGGTAAGGAAAGAGACCGTGGCGAGCAGCAACCTCGATTCTGCAATGATCCTCCCTCTCTTGCGCGGGGCCTTGACTGTCAAACCGGAAAAACCTGCCGATAATACTGTTTCATTTTTATTGCATCTGAGGGAGAGTCAGGTCATCCACAACTGTCTGGATATTGACAATGCCAAGGCGATTTTTACCACCGGTGTTCTCACCCCTGACCATGTGATTCGCACCAAAAATCATCCCCTCTGGCTTGATCTGCACGACCATGATGAAGAGCAGACGGCGCAGACCATTTCCGCAGCCATGGCTGCGTATGAGGCAGCATATATCGACTATTTTCAGGAACAGGTAACCGTCAAAAAAGCACACTGCATCATGCTTGATCCCAAGCCGCGGGTTATCCTGATCCCGGGTATCGGCATTATCGGGGTTGGAGTTACGGACAAAGAAGCAGCTATTGCCGCTGATATTGGTGAACACACCCTGTTGGCGAAGGCAGCGGGTGCGGCTATCGCTCCGTATCAGGAATTGGCTGCTGGACACATTTTTGATATGGAATACTGGAGCCTGGAGCAGGCCAAACTGAAAAAAGGCAAGGTTCAGGCCTCATCTCAGCCACTCTCTGGGCGCACGGCCTTAGTGACTGGCGGCGGCGGAGCCATTGCGGTCGGGATTGGCCGCCAACTGCTGGCGGCTGGAGCCAGGGTCTTTCTGTCTGACATTGATCCTGTCCGTCTACAACGAGTCTGTGAACTGCTGGGCCAGGAGTTTGACCCGACATGGATTCGTGGCATTCCCATGGATGTGACTGATGCCACCTCGGTGCATCTGGGGCTGCGCCAGATTGTTCTTGAATGCGGCGGACTTGATATTCTGGTGCCCAATGCCGGTCTGGCCCTGGTCTCAACCTTGGCCGAGCTGGACGAGTTGGCCTTAAGAAAGGTGCTTGATGTCAATCTGCTCGGGGTCTTTCAGATGATTAAGGCCGCTACCCCCATCTTCCGGCGACAGGCCCGAACCGGCCATATCCCAGGTCATATTATCATCAACAGCTCTAAAAATGTCTTTGCCCCCGGTGCCGCTTTTGGGGCTTATTCAGCCTCCAAGGCCGGAGCCCATCAAATGGGAAAGATCGCCGCTTTGGAGCTGGCTGAGATCGGGGTACGGGTCAACATGATTAACGCCGATGGCATTTTTGACGATCACGGCATCTCTTCTGGACTATGGGATGTTGTTGGGCCTGACCGGATGCGTTCCCGCAACCTTAGCCCCGATAACCTGAAAGACTATTATCGCAATCGCAATCTCCTCAAAACCGAAGTCTTGGCCGACCATGTGGGGAATGCAGTGGTTTTTTTTGCCTCTGGTCTGACTCCCACCACCGGAGCCACCCTTCCTGTCGATGGCGGCGTGGCGGCTGCCTTTCCCCGCTGATAGCAAAGGCTGAACCCGCTATTCAGCTTCTATCTGACTCCACTTCGCAGTCTCAAGCCGACACCTTCGTCGGCTGCACTGCATGGCTCCTCACCGTACTCCTTATTCTATTTCTAAATCAAAACTGTAATTTTACAGAAAGGGCTATTGGTGATACGCCAATAGCAATAAGGGAAAATTTCATTGGTATTCATGCAATAAGTGAATATTTGAAATATAAATGGAAGTATGTCGCTTCATCGCTATTCGCTTGTTCCCGGCGACTGCGTCGCCGGGAATCGCGTCGCTCACTTCGTTCAGCCTTGTCCCGTCGCCTTGCGCCGGAACAAGTATCAAATGTCAATTACTTTGGCCGGTTCGCGACAATTATCTTGTCCGGTTTTTG
>DYDK01000223.1 GCA_020717935.1 Desulfocapsa sp. | reverse complement strand
TAATTTTTCTGGGTTATGCCCTGCTCCACGCAAATCCATGGTAAATTCTATTATAACCATGTTGCTGAAGATGGCGGCGTAGAGCTTTTTCAGGAAACTTCAGCTTCTTAAACAAATGACAACAATTTCCAACTCTAAAAAACAACACTAACCAAACAAGAACTCAGAGCAAAAAACACTAATCAAAAACCGGACAAGATAATTGTCGCGAACCGGCCAAAGTAATTGACATTTGATACATGGGGGCGGCGGAACAGGCTGTCCTTCCCTGTACCACTTCTCAGGCGCGGTTGAGCGTGCTGTACAGCAACGGCGTTCTGGTGCTCGGTGAAAAAAAATCAGGTTATGCCCGGCGTGGGTATCCTGTAGAACGAATTTTCAAAGAGTTCTGCGAAAAACCTCTTGTTCCTTCAGAAGTTTTAGAGCGTATTGCCGAGGCCGATATTCTCATTATGGCACCTGGCAGCTTGTACAGTTCTTTGATTCCTGTCTTTCAGGTGCCAGGTCTGACCCAGGCGGTTCGTGCCAATACCAGAGCCATGAAAATTCTGGTTTCGAATCTTTGGGTCCTGGCTGGCGAGACCGATCAGAGTATAGGCGATACTGAACGAAAATTTCTCGTCTCGGATCTTCTCAAGGCTTATGACCGAAATATTCCGGGAGGAATCAAGGGTCTGTTTGAACAGGTGCTCTGTCTGTCCCTCAAGGATGTGCCGGCTTCTGTGCTTCAAAACTATGCCGTGGAGGGAAAGAACCCGATTTATCTGGATCGGGAGCAGGTGTGTGCCCAGGGATTTATCCCCATCGAATGCGGTATATTTTCCAGGGCGGCTTTGGCCAAACAGGGGGTTATTCAACATGGCCCGATTCATCTGGCCAAGGTGATTAAGACCTTATGGACGATTTCGGGTATGGTGAAGGATGGATGCAAGGGCTCTCATAGTTCACCGCAGGAGAAGGGTATTTCTGCAAACACAGGGGGGGAAGCATCGTGGGTTGAGAGGACATGGGTCGAACGACCCCTGAGCCGCTATCAGCAGATTCATCAAAAAGTGCATGCCCTGCCTATTTTTATCGAGAGTCAGGGGGCGAAAGGACCGGGCGGGGTGAGCCGGGAAACGGGTGTGAGAGCAGAGCGGATGCGCCAGATGATGGAGAATATCCTGTGGCGTCATCAGGATATTCCCCTGGCCCATCTTGGGTGGTTACGAGGGGTTGCCAGTATTGAACGGAATCAGTGGTTGCGGAATCAGACCTGGGACAGTGTTTTTTCATTTTATGATCCCGAGGATGGCTTGATAAAAATCAGGGCAGATCAGGTACAGGATGAGCAGAGCTTTGAGGTCGCTTTTCTGGTGGCCCTCGGCCAGTCCTTGTTAGGGAATTATGTCCACTCCAAAGAGATGAGGCCTTTACTGATTGATACCATTGCCCTGGGCAAGGTGTATCATTTGCACCTGCGTCCAGAGGGCCAGCGCTCCTGTTATTTTAACTCGTCGGAGCTTTGCCATTTTCTGCAACTGACCCGTTTGTTGCCGGTCAATGGTGATGCCACCCATTTTACCCGAGTCATCAATGGCGATGAGGGGTTTACGCCTCCCGGGATGCTGATGGGGCTTCACTATGCCTGGTATCTGGACAATCGTTTTGCCTGTCATATCGAATACAAGATGGCAGTCATGAAAATTACGCCTGCCCTTCTGGTTCCTGAACAGATTAAAATGCTGGGGCGCCGGCAAAACATGGTCAGCTTTTTTCGTGAGGTAGTGTTTCGGCAACGAGAGTATCCTGAAAAATAATAATGACCCCACTCTCATTTTCCAAAACCACTGCTCAATTACTCTCTGTCGTTATCCCCTGCTTCAATGAAGAAGAGGTGATTGGGGAAACCTGCAAACGATTGGCAGCCTTATGCTCTACATTGCAACATATTGATTTTGAACTGATTTTCGTGGATGATGGCAGTCATGATCGTACCCGTGAAATTTTGAAAGGCTTGGCCGCCAAAAACTCGCATATACGAATTATCGGTTTTGCCAGAAATTTTGGACATCAGATTGCGGTTACCGCTGGGATTGATGCGGCAAGCGGTGATGCCGTTGTTCTCATTGACGCCGACCTGCAAGATCCGCCCGAAGTCATTAGTCAAATGATTGACAAGTGGCGGGGAGGGGTATGATGTCGTTTATGGAACGCGTGCCGAGAGGTTTGGGGAGTCTGCCTTTAAGCGGGCCACGGCCCGGGTTTTTTATCGTTTACTCAATCGTCTTTCTGATGTTCCTATTCCTCTCGATACGGGTGATTTCCGCCTGATGAGCCGAAGGGTTGTGAATACCCTTCGAGCCATGCCCGAACGAGATCGTTTCGTTCGGGGAATGGTGAGCTGGGTCGGTTTCAAGCAAACGGCGCTTTCCTATCAGCGGGCCCAGCGTTTTGCCGGCGAAAGCAAGTATCCTCTCCGAAAAATGCTTCGTTTTGCCATGGATGGGATTCTTTCATTTTCCATTAAACCCCTTCAGATGTCAGTGGCAATGGGGATGATCTGTGCCACGATTGCCCTTTTCGGTATTTTTTATGCCCTGTTTCTGCGTTTATTTACCCACATCTGGGTTGAGGGCTGGACGGCCCTGATGATCGCTGTTCTCTTTATTGGTGGTGTTCAACTGATTGGCCTGGGCATTCTTGGTGAGTATGTCGGACGAATTTATAACGAGATAAAAAACCGTCCGCTCTATGTTGTGCAAGAATACCTTGGCTTTCCCCAGGGTGGGCCTGTTATGTCACGAAGTCCGGTGGTAGAGAATCAATGTCATTAACTTAAAGAGTCGGCTTGTACATATGACTAAATTT